>JAGNEZ010000007.1 GCA_018003015.1 Phycisphaerae bacterium
CTCCGGCGACAACGTGCGATACATTCGTCGAATCCGTTCGATCACTGTTGCATCCTGCATCCACCCAATATCGGAACAACGCGATCGAACCTATCAACAATTGTTCAGGTTATTCTTTTGCGGGCCCATAGCTATTCTCGAGATCATCCACGAAGCCGTCCGCGTCGGAGTCCACTGACCGGACGGTGTTGTGGGCTCCGGGGCACTCGAACACCCGCAGGTTGGGTGCGTACTTGGGATAGTACAGGCCCATGTTATCGCCGCCCAGATTGTAGTAGGTGGAGGAACTCGGGCCGATATCGATCTTGGCCGGGTCCAGGGGTGGGATGTAATCCCTGTGCATGTGCGAGTACTGCATCGCTCCGAGACCCAGCTGGGCGAGGTTGTGGAGGCACACCGTTGACTGCGACACGGCCCTGGCCCGGGTCAGCGAAGGGAACAGGACCGCGATCAGCAAGGCGATGATCGCCACCACCACCAGGACTTCGATGAGGGTGAAGCCCCGCCGACAACGTCCGCTGTGCCAGATGCTGTCCCGCATGAGGCGTATCTCCCGTTTCCGTCGGACCCTCACACCGTCTCGCTCGGATCTCCCGCCTCTTCGGCCTCCAGCCAACGCAGCTGGCGGTCGAAATGCTCTCGAAGAACGCGTGTTGCCAGGGCATCATCGTGGGCGGCCGCGGCCTCGATCAGCAGCCTGTGCTCGTGCACCGTCCTGTCGATTTCTTCCTGATCGAAGTGGCGCTTGACGATGGCGTCCTCCAGGCTGGGATGGGCGAAGAAGGCCCTGAGGAGTCCGACCATATTGGACAAGAGCCGGTTTCCTGAGGCGGCCAGGAACATCTCGTGCAGCCTCAGGTCCAGCTCGATGTGGTCACCGTTGCTGCGGGTTGCGGTCTCAAACCGGCTCTGAACTTCGCGCATCCCCGCGATCTGCTCCGGGGTGACACGCTTGAGCACAAACGGCAAGGCGGCCAGTTCCAGCGCGGCTCGGGCTTCGAGGACCTCACGAAGACTGAGATCGCTGAGGAAGAACTGGGCGACGAGGGCCTCCACCACTTGCTCATAGGCGAACTCGCGCACCCTTGTCCCGCTGCGCGGGCGGGATTCCAGCAGCCCGCTGACCGAGAGGCCCTTGATCGCTTCGCGAAGGGTGGGGCGGCTGACCTTCAGCTGCCGGGCGAGGTCGTGTTCGCCGGGCAGACGATCACCAGGCTTCAACCGGTTGGCGAAGATGTAGTTCTTGACCTGGCGTACCACGTGGTCGGCTCGGGTGCCCTGCCTGCGGGTGTTCAGCTTGTTGGGGGCCTCGGCCATCGCACTCCTCTTCGCTCGAGTCGAATGTGGTGCTCGAGCCCACTCCGCCGGGGAACTGCTGAGGTCATGGTACGGGGAGCGGCCATAAGGGTCAAGAAAAAAAGGTCTATTTGTCTGACAATTGAATCGGCAGAATAGGCCCACAAGAGCATATTCTGGCCTTGATTCAGATGCTCGGGTCTGATAAGGTCCCAATTGTCAGACAAGTCGAACCTGTGGGCAATTGGATATGTCGCCTCGGTGTACCGCGGCGGAAACGGAGAGCCGAGCATGGCGTATGTTCGGATCGAAACCGACTGGAAGTACTGTGATTGCAGGGTTTTACGTCTCGAGAGCGACGAGACTCGGCTGGAGATCATGCCGGAGCTTGGTGGGAAGATCTATCGGTGGATTGACAAGCAGTCTGACCGCGACGTTCTATGGCAGCACCCCAGGCTCAAGCCCGCGGTGGTGGCCCCGGGCGGGTGTTTTGATGACCGGTTCTTTGGTGGCTGGGACGAGCAGTTTCCGAACGACATGCCGGGTTGTCATCAGGGTGAGAGCTATCCGGACCACGGAGAGTACTGGACCACGGGGTTTGACTGGCAGGTCGAGCGTACGGGTGACACGTTGACCCTGTACCTGGTGGCCGAAGGCCCGGTCACGCCCACCCGGATGGAGCGTTGGATTACGGTGACGGCAGGAAGCCGCACGACCACGCTTCGGTATCGGTTGAGCCATCTGGGGCAGCAGGCCTTCGACTACCTATGGAAGCTGCACCCGGCCCTGAATGTGGGACCTGGCTGCAGGCTGATCATTCCGGCGGAGCGGGGGCGGCTGGCGCGAGCGGGGTGCGGGCGGTTCTCTGAGACGAGGGTGGATTTCGAGTGGCCTGATGTGCCCGGGAAGGATGGCAAGCTGATTGACGCGAGCGTCATTCCGGCCGGTTCAGAGGCCTGCGGGTGGGAGATGTTCTACCTTACCCGGCTGCGAGACGGCTGGTGGGCGATTCTGGACGGCGAGAGCCGGTCTGGTTTTGGTCTGGCGTTTGACAAGACGCTGTTCAACACCGTATGGCTATTCCAGACCTTCGGCAGTTGGCGGGGTTTGAACGTGGCGGTGGTCGAACCGGCGACCGGCTACCCGGACACTCTGGCGGAGGCGTCGGCGTCCGGGCGTTTGGCCAGGCTCGAGCCGAAGCAGGTCGTCGAGACGCAGGTCACAGCCACGCTGCTGGCCGGCCGAACCGCCATCAACGGCATCTCACGGGATGGGACGGTGACATGATGGGCCGACTGCAGGGACGAGTGACGATCGTCACGGGTGCAGGTCAGGGGATCGGCGAGGCCATCGCCCGGCGTTTCGCCGAGGAAGGGGCGGCGGTCATTGGCATCGACCGGAACGTGGAGACACTCGAGGCGGTATGCGCGGCCCTGCCTGAGGCGGTGGCCTGCCCGATCGATGTCACCGATCATCAGGCTATGGAGCGGTGCTTCTCGCAGACGGTCGAGCGATTTGGTCGTATCGACGTACTGGTCAACAACGCGGCCACTTCCTATTACGTGCCGGTCGTGGAGACCACGCTCGATCAGTGGCGCGAAACGCTGGCCGTGAACCTGGAGGCCTACTTCCTGGCCGCGCAGCTTGCGGCCCGCCGGATGATCGAGCGGGGCTGTGGACGAATCATCAATGTGGCCTCGACGCAGGCGATCGCGTGTGAGCCGCTGGTCGGGGCCTACGCGGCCAGCAAGGGGGGGGTACTCGCCCTGACCCGCAGCCTGGGCGTGGAGCTGGCTCCGCACGACATTCTGGTGAACGCTGTGGTTCCGGGGTGCATTCACACGCCGATGAGCGTCATCAACGGGATTGACGAGACCCAGACGGAGTTGTTCAAGGAATGGTACGTAGGCCGCCGGAAGATCCCGCTCGGCCGGCCGGGTGAACCTCACGAAGTTGCCGGGGTGGTGCTTTTTTTGGCCTCCGACGACTGTCAGTACATGACCGGCCAGATGCTGGTCGTTGATGGAGGACTGACGATTACCTTCTGACGACCGCCCGCGCAGGCGGATGCCGAGGAAACCGATGGAGATTACCAAGATCGAATGCCATGTGGTCGTGGTTCCCGATGTCAGCCCGGAGGCCTGCAGCAGTGCCCAGGATGACATTGTGGTTTTAGTTCACACCGACGAGGGCATCACCGGAATCGGGGAAGTGGACACGAATCCCTGGGTAGCCCGGGCGATGATTGAGGCCCCGGGAACGCACTGCATGGGACTGGGTCTGCAGGAGATGCTCGTTGGGCAGAACCCGCTGACGCCGGAAGCCTTATGGGACAAGATGTACCTCGGGTCGGCGATGACCGGCCGCCGAGGGCTAGGCATCTGCGCGATGGGGGCACTGGACATGGCCTTGTGGGACATCCGTGGCAAGGCGATGGGCAAACCCTGCTGGCAATTGCTTGGCGGTGCGAAGCAGCCTTTCCTGACGCCGTACGCGTCGTTGTTGCCCACGGGGCGGACGCTCGAGGAGTACCAGCGGAATTTGGTCCAGAAGGCGATCCAGGCCAAGAACGCCGGTTTCAAGGCCGCGAAGATGGAAGTGTGTCTCCGCGGCCCGTACAGCCACAACGCGATCCAGGAGAGTAACGAGGCGATCATCGAGACGGTCGCTGCCTGCCGGGAGGCGGTCGGACCGGAGATGACCATGATGGTCGATGTGGCCTACGCCTGGTGGGATGCCAAAGAAGCCCTGGGCGTACTGGAGCGGTTGGAGAAGTACAATCTGTTCTTCCTTGAGACGCCGCTGAACATCGACGATCTGGACGGCTACGCTTTCTTGGCCGAGCGTGCCCCGTTCCGTATCGCGGCGGGCGAGTGGCAGAACACCCGTTTTGAGTTCATTGACCTGATGGACCGGGGGCGGATCGACGTTGCCCAACCGGACGTGGGGCGGGTCGGGGGGCTGACCGAGGCTCGGCGGGTGGCTGACCTAGCCGCTGTTCGTGGCCGGCTGATCGTCCCTCACTGCTGGAAGACGGGCATCGGGGTGGCTGCCTCGGCTCACCTGGCGGCGGCGACCGCGCATTGTCCGTACATCGAGTATCTTCCGCCGGAGCTGTCCGAGTCGGATCTCCGCAAGGAGCTGGCCGACGACGGACTCAAGATGGACCACGGTCGCGTGGCGTTGCCGGAGCGGCCGGGCCTGGGGATTGAGCTGAACTACGATGCTCTGCGCAGGTATCGCGCGTGATAGAGTGGCCGGCATGGCGTTGACATGCGGCGTGGCACGTACCGGGCGCAGAGCGAGCGGGCATGAGCATGGCGGACTCCACGCACGATCCCGGGCCGGAGGCGGCCGGACAGCTTCGGGCTGATGCCTTGGGCCTGCTCGGCACGGTATCGCTCACTGCGGCGTACATGGCTCCAGCCGCGTCGCTGATCGCACTTTTCGGGCCGATGGTGACCAAGGCCGGGATTGGCGTTGGGTTTGTCATGCTGCTGGGCCTGGCCGTCACCCTCCCTTCGGCGATCAGCTTCGGCGTGATGGCCCGGGAGATGCCGTCGGCCGGTGGAGTATACGCGTGGGCATCGTGCGCGCTGGGCAGGACCTTTGGCCGGTGGATCGGAATCACCACGGCGATCTACTACGTACTCACCGTCGTGTTCCCGCCGATCGTGTTCGGCCAGCTGTTCAACAACCTGCTTGACCTGGCCCATCTGCCGACCGGAAAGGGGACGTGGTTGCTGGGTGCGGGGCTGTCGATACTGATCGCCGGATTCGCGACCTATCGCGGGGTGGCGGTTTCGTCCTACCTGGCTTTTGTACTGCTCATCGTGCAGCTGGTGGTGATGAGTGCTCTGGCGTTGACCTTCGCAATCGTGGCCGGCCGGGAGCAGCATCTGAGTTGGGCGCCGTTTCTGCCTCCTGCCGGCAGCTGGTCGGGGGCGTTGCTCGCCCTGCCGATGGCCATGCTCTCGCTGATCTGCGACGCGGCCACACCGGTGTCCGAGGAGACCCGCGATGCGAAGCGGACGATTCCACTGGCCATCATTCTGACGCTGCTGGTGGTCGGCATCTGGAACGTTCTGGCGTTCGGTGCACTCGGCATGGCTTGTCCTCCTGATCGGCTCATCGATCTGTGCAGGCAATCGGTGGACAACGCGGTTCCCCCGCTGGCCGGTCTCGTCTGGGGCCGGTTCAATGTGCTGGTGACCGTGGTGGGCATGATTGCGATGATTGGAGCCCTGGTCCCGTGCTCGACGGCCGCCTCGCGTCTGCTGTTTTCGCTGGGCCGTGATGGTACGCTTCCACGGGGCCTGGCGGCGGTTCACGCCCGGTACCGCACGCCGTGGAACGCCCTGCACATCGTGTTTCTGGCTACGGCCCTGGCCATCATCCCGTTAGCTCTCATCCGCGAACCCGGCGAAGCCATTGCCTGGTGGAGCCAGGTGATTGCGTGGTTCATTATCGCCGTCTACTTCACCGCCAACCTGTGCAATTTCCTGTTTCATCTGCGATTTCGCCCGGAGCGGTTCAGTATCGCGTGGAACCTAGTTGCCCCCGCCCTGGCGGCGATCATCCAGCTGGCGGTTCTCTGGCAAGTCGTGGTTCTCGAGTTGTGGCGTGCGGGATGGATCGGCATCAGTGCCCAGTTTTTCATCGTGGTTGTCTCGGTTCTCACCGCGGGCTGGGTATACACCCTCCGCGGGTACCGACTGTCGGCGGGTTCAGGAGCATCCCCATGAGATTGCGTGCATCTTTCGCACTGGGAGCGATTTGCCTGGGTTCCCTGGTGACATTCTCGTCAGCCTTGGCGGCCGACGACACGTTCAAGGACGACTACTCATCCGGGCTGGAGCGGTGGAAACCACTGTTCGCCGACGGCGCCTGGTCGGCCCGCGAAGGCGTACTCACCAGCGCCGAACCGAGGGCCACTACCGCTCGCCTGGCCAAGATCAAGCCGGTTGCGGACGCGGTGGTTGAGACCGAGGTGCGCGTGGCCGACATTGGCCGGCGCAACTTCGGCATCGTCTTCCGGGTCACGGACGACGGCACCTGTCATGCGGTGCGGTACTACGACAGTGGCGACCGGCTGGAACTGCTCGATTTTGCGGAGGGCCGGCCGCTGGCGGAGCGGATACAGATATCCAAGACCAAGCTCGATCTGAAGGCAGGGCAATGGTACCGCCTCAAAGCGGCGGCGGTGGATGGTCAGATCGTGGCCAAGATCTGGCCCTCGGGAGCCGCGCGGGAGCCGGATTGGCAGCTTCGAGCCCAGTGCCCGGACAAGCGGGTTGGGCTGATCGGCCTGCTGGTCGATGACGGCAGCCGGATCGACTTCGGCGCCGTCCGGATCGCATGGGGTGCGGAGGTGGAGGCCATGCGGAAGCGGTCGGTGGAGGACCAGGCCGCACGACTGAAGCGGCTCGAGAATGACCTCAAGCTGCAGGTCGACATCACGCCGTTTGTCGTGAGATCGCAGGAGGGTGCCAAGCGGAGGATCCTGGTCGGCACGTTGCTCGAGGGCAAACCCGAGCCGGTCGACGGCAAGCTAGAAGCGGTGATGGGAACGATGAAACGGGCCGTTGATCTGAAGGCCGCCCAATTCGAGGGCGGGGCTTACGAGCTGCTTGTCCCGGAGCCGCAGGCCACCGCCACGCTGCAGGTGAGCTTGACCACCTCGTTCGGCAAGCGATTCGCCGATGAGCAGAAGCTCGACCCGGTGCGCCGGTGGACCTTCCACATGACCCCGCACACCCACTACGACATTGGCTTCACCGAACCGCAGCCGGAGGTCATCGAGCGGTTGAGCCGGGACATGGAAGCGGCGGTCCGGTTCTGCGACCAGACGGCTGACTGGCCGGCCGAGAGCCGCTATCGCTGGACGGTGGAGGTCAGTTCACTGTTTCGCAACTTTGCCGAACGGCACGATGAAGCACAAGTGGCCAGACTGATCGAGCTGGTCCGCCAGAATCGCATCGAGATCTGCGGGTACTACCTGAACATGCCCACCGAGCTGGTCGGCCACGAGGAACTCATCCGCTGTCTGTATTACGCCGAGGGCCTCCGCCGCCGATACGGCGTGACCATCGATACGGCGATGATCAACGACGTGCCCGGCTACGCCTGGGCGCTGCCGCAGCTGTTCAACGAGTTCGGCATCCACAGGGTGGCATTCCGGGCCAACAGCATTCGCGGCCAGTTTCTCTGGTTCAGGCCCGGGGCGGTGGAGCGTCCATTCTATTGGGAGGGTCCAGCCAGCCATAGACTCTTCGTCTGGTACACGGACAGCTATAGAGAGGGCAACTTCTTCCGGGCCCCGGGCCTGCACGAGAACGAGTTCCTGGCGATCATCCGCCGGAACGAGGCTGCGGGCACGTTCGTGGACCACATTCAGCTTCGCATGGGTGGTGACAATCTGCCGCCGGAGTTCAACACCAGCAAGAACGCACGGGCCTGGAACGACAAGTATATCTGGCCGAAGGTCGTCGTAGCCACGAACCGCGAGTATCTCGATCTGCTCGAGAGTCGGTACGGTCCCCGGTGCAAGGCGTACCGCGGCGATATTCCCAGTTGGTGGGCGGAGGGCCCGGCGAGTTCGGCCGCCGAGACCGGCATCACGCGGCTGCTTCACGACAAGCTGGTTGCCGTCGAGGCCTTGTGGACGCTTGCCCGGCTCGGCCAGCCGGAGGCGACGTACCCGGCGAAGGAGATCGAGAGGGCATATGACCGCATGATCCACTACGACGAGCACACCTGGGGAGCTTCTTGCAGCATCGACCGGCCCAAGTCTCCGGAAACGCAGGTCCAATGGCAATGGAAGGCGTCCTGTGCCTATGACGCCCAGAGACTGACCGGCGAGCTGTTTGACCGGGCTGTCCGGCACTTATCCTCCGGTGTCCCCGCCGCGGGCAAGCCCAGCGTTGCGGTGTGGAACACGCTCACTTGGGCGCGGACCGACGTGGTCGAGTTGGCCCTGGCGGGCACGCCGTTCGAGAACGCCACCGGCCTCAAGGTCACGGACACACGGAACGGCGGGCTGGTTGCCTCGCAGCTGGCCGCCGACGGCAAGACCGCATGGTTCATGGCTCGTGAGGTGCCGCCCCTGAGCCACGTCCGGTACACGATCGAGCCCGCGGAATCCGGCCGATCCGGAGCCGTCGGTCGTCCCGCGACCATCGAGAACCGCTTTTACAGACTCTCGCGGTCAGCCGACTCCGCTCTCTGGTCAGGCTGCTACGACAAGGAACTCGGTCGCGAGCTGCTCGATCGCAGGGCTCCGTTCACGATGAATCAAGCGGTTTTCGAGACGGCCATCGGCGGGCGAGCGGCCATCGATCGCAAACAGCCGGTCGAGTTCAAACGCACATCGGCCGGCAGAAACACCCTCGCCAGGAGCCAGTCGGGGCCGGTTTTCAGTGAGTGGACAACCGAGACTTCACTGCCCACCTGTCCGCGCGTCCAACAGACCGTTCGGCTGTACCACGATCTCAAGACGATCGATGTCATCAACGTGGTGGACAAACAGGAGAACTTCGATACCGAGGGGGTCTACTTCGCGTTCCCGTTTGACGTGCCCTCGCCCGACATCCGCTTCCAGATTGCGAACACGACCATGCGTCCGGGCAAGGACCAGCTCACCTACACCTGCCATGACTTTTACTCTATCCAGCACTGGGCTGACGTCGCCGGCAAGGGTTTTGGCGTCACCTGGGTACCGATCGAGGCCCCCCTGGTCGTGGCCAGCGACCTGAACGTCTACAAGTGGGCCGACACCCTGCGATTTGACAAGGGCCATCTCTACTCGCTGGTGATGAACAACTACTGGTCGACGAACTTCAAGGCCGGCCAGAGTGGCACGTTGACGTTCCGCTACCGGCTGACGTCCTATGCCGGGCAGCCAGACCCGATCCGGGCCACACATTTCGCCTGGCAGCCGTTTCATCCCTTGCAGGCGGCCTGGCTCACGAAGGAAGGCGGGGACGAACCCGAAGGCCGGCCCCCGATCGCGCTCGAAGGTGATCCGGCGATCATCAGTTGCGTCAAGATGGCCGAGGACGGCCGGTCGGTCATCGTGCGGCTGCTGGAACTCCGCGGGGCCGCGTCGCGATGTACGCTCAGGTTCGCGCTACCCGGGAAGGTGCGGGTCGCGAGGGCGTTCAAGGCTGACGCGGTCGAACGGGAGGTCGGCGATCTGCCGGTCAGCGGCAACACCGTCGGCGTCGAGCTGCGGGCCAACGAGATCGTCACCGTCGGCGTGGTGCCTCGGTGAGCTCCGGTCTTCTCCCCTCCCAACCGAGCGGACGTCATCGCCCCTCCGTCCATGCGGAAGTCGCTGGCTCGGACCGCGGGCAACCGGTAAAGCCTTGGTTCATGCGCCGGTTCCTTTCTGCGCCGTCGGTCACCGTCCGCAGGATCCAACCACGTCGTCCACGCCGCTCGAGTGCCTCCGGCCCGGCGGCCTGCCCCGCTCGCGAGCCGCGGCGATCCGCTTTGACCATCGACACTCGAGCCGCGGGGGTTTGCAGCTCGCCGAGGCCTTGCCTGTCTGCCCCTGAATTCTCGGGCGATCCGCGGGATTGTTGTGGAACCCACTCGACGCGATCATCAAGTTCCCCTAATCTGGGTGTTCAGAGATTGCCCGCGTTCAGCGTCCCCATTCACCTGAATGCAGGCACTGTACCACCGCAGACTCAATCGCTGGAAGGAGGTCCGTACATGTCGTCGGAACGCATCACCCGCCGCAAGTTCATGATCCAGGGCCGGAACGCAGGCCTGGCGTATGCCGGGGCTGCCGGCCTGGGCGCACTTGGGCAAGGCCAGGATACGGGGCAGCCGCTGGCCGCGAGACGCGAGCGCCGCAAGATCAGCCCCAACGACAAGATCCGCATCGGTCTGATCGGAGCCAACGGACAGGGCAACTGGAACCTGGATCAGCTCCTCCAGCAGCCGGATGTGGAGGTGGTCGCGGTCTGCGAAGTGTGGAAAGATCGACGTGACGCCACGCTGGCCAAGTGCGGCGGGAATGCGAAAGGCTACAACGACTTTCGAGAAGTGCTGGCCCGGGAGGACATTGACGCGGTGCTCATCGCCACGCCGCCGCATTGGCACGCGATCATGGCCGTCGCCGCTGCCGAGGCGGGCAAGGATTTCTACTGCGAGAAGCCGATGACCTTGAGCGTGGGCGAGAGTCTGGCCGTGGTGAAAGCCGCGAAGAAGAACGGTTGTGTCACCCAAGTTGGGACCCAGATCCACGCCACGCCGAACTACCGCAAGATCGTGAATATCGTGCGATCCGGCGTGCTGGGCAAGATCTGCGTTGCCCGCACGTTTCACGTTTTCAACCAGGGTCCCGAGGGCATCGGCAACGTAGCCGACACTGATCCGCCGCCCGGATTGGACTGGGACATGTGGCTGGGGCCGGGTCCCAAGCGGGGCTTCAACGCCCTCCTGGCCAAGGACTCCGCTCATCATCCCTCGTTCATGGCCTACAGCGGTGGCTGGACGCCGGGCATGGCTCCACACCTGGTGGACCTGCCCTTCTGGGCATTGGAGCTCGGTCATCCTCGGTGTGCTACGAGCTCGGGCGGGCGGTACCTGGTTCGCGATTGCGGCGACGCCTATGACTTCCAGGAGGTTCTCTGGCAGTTTCCGGGTTTCACCATGACCTGGACGACCTCGCTGATCAACAGCTTCGCGTTCGACCTCCAGGGTGGTCCCGGTCTGCACCGCCGGCGCGGCATCTACTTCCAGGGCGTGAACGGCACGATCATCGCCGACTACGAGTATCTCAAGATTGTGGAGGAATCGGGCCGGATGAAAGGGGTCAAGATTGACGAGGTGCCCAAGGTCGTCGGCGACTCGCCGGGCCACCACCGGGAGTGGCTGGACTGCATCCGCAGCCGCCAGCAGCCGAGCTGCAACGTCGGGTATCACTACAAGATTGACGTGGCCATCAACCTGGCCATGATGTCGCTCAAGCTGGGGCGGTCGGTTCAGTTCGACCCGGCCACAGAGACGATTCCGAACGACCGGGAGGCGGCCAAGCTGCTCTTCCCGCCGTATCGCGATCCGTGGCGAATGCCCGCCGAATACATGTAAGCGTGCATTCTCGAGTCTGGGCCGCACCGGTTCTGGACGCCCTCGCGGCTTGTACCGGCCGACGACGGTCGAGCGGCCACGAGTTCGAGCAGGGCGACGACCCAGGAGGCGCTGCGCCGGTGGGTCCGCGTGGCGGTTACAGAGTCAGCGGGAGGAATGGTCTATGCGACGCGTGTGTACCTGCCTGATGGCATTTGCGCTCGGTGAAACCGGGGGCTACGCGGCGGCAACCGACCTGGATGCCGGCGTGACCTCGGTGGACATTACCCCGCCGCAAGGCTGGCGTCTCTGCGGCTACTTTCATGAGCGTATCAACACCGCCACGCACGATTCGCTTCACGCCAAGGCGGCGGTCCTGCGTCAGGGCGAGACCCGGATGGCGATGGTCTTCTGCGACCTCATCGGCGTGCCGGCGGAGGTATCGTCCAAGGCCCGCATGCTGGCCAGCACGCGGACGGGCATTCCGGTTCCCCATATCGTGGTAGCCGGCACCCACAGTCACACCGGGCCGCTTTACTTTGGAGCAAGCCGCGACGACTACCATGGGCGGGCCATCGCCAGACACGGGCGGGACGTCTGCGAACCGATCGACTACGCCGCGCAGCTCGTCGAGAAGATCGCCACCGCGATCGAACGCGCCGACGCGGCGGTGCGGCCCGTGGTCCTTGAGGCCGGTCTCGCCCGGCAGGACCCTCTGCTGTCGTTCAACCGCCGTTTTCACATGAAGGACGGGACGGTCCGGTTCAATCCCGGGCAGAAGAATCCCGATATCGTGGGGCCCGCTGGTCCGATCGACCCAGACGTGGGCGTGGTGGTGCTGCGTGACAGGGGCACCAGAGCACCGCTGGCCACCCTGACCGTGCTCACCCTCCACCTGGACACAACCGGCGGCACGGAGTACTCGGCTGACTACCCCTACTACCTGGAGAAGCAGCTGAAAGGGGCGTTCGGACCGGAGTTGGCCTCGTTGTTCGGGGTTGGCTGCTGCGGCGACATCAACCACATCGACGTGAGTACGGCTGATCGCAGGAATGCGGAGGCGATCGGCACGGTCCTGGCCAAGATGGTCCAAGCCGAGATTCCACGGCTTCGACCGCTCGGCCAGGCACAGCTGGCAGCGAGGTCAGCGACGGTCGACGTACCGCTACAGCGGACCACGCCGGAGCAGGTGGCCAAGGCCAAGAGAGTGCTGGCCGAGGCCGAGGCCGGTCAGACCGCGTTCATGGAACTGGTCGAGGCCACCAAGATCCTGGACCTCCAGACGCACAAAGGTCCCACCTTGCCCCTCGAGGTGCAGGTCTTCCGCATTGGAGCGGAACTGGCGGTTGTCACCTTGCCCGGTGAAGTGTTCGTTGAACTGGGCTTGGCCATCAAGCGCGCCTCACCCTTCAAGACCACGTTGGTCATTGAGCTGGCCAACGAGTACCCTGCCTACATTCCGACGAGGAAGGCCTTGGCCGAGGGCAGCTACGAGACCGTCAATAGTCGCATCCTGCCCGGTGGAGGCGAGATGCTGGTCGATGCAGCGGTCAAACTGTTGAAGGAGTTGGCCCCGTCGGCCCCGGAGAAGCGCTGAGGATGGGCCGGAGCCGGCGATCACCCGTTGTCGGACAAGGGGGGCATGGGATGGCCTCTCTTTTTCGGCAAGAAGGATGGGGGCTCAGCCCCCGACGGGCGTAGTTCGATTGGCCGCTCCGGTCCCCTCCCTGGCCGCCTGGGCCTTGCTGAGCCGGGCCAGCAGCGTCGAATCCGGCTCGTAGCGGCCGATGTAGTGGGCGAGCGGCTGCGCGGATGACTCGTAGTAGGCCAGTTGATAGGTGTGCCAGCCGGCGAGCAGATCGCGCATTGCAGACAGCAGATCAGGGCGTTCGTCGACGAGGTTGCGCGTTTCGCCCGGATCGGCCTTGAGGTCGAACAGGTACTCCCGCACGTCGGTGAGGTCGTAGGTGTACTTGATCTTGTTGACGCACGCCACTTCCTGCCAGCGCGTGTACTGGGTCATGGAGAAGACCGGCCGTTCGCGGTCGGAGTAAGCCGGGTCCAGGATGTTGACCCCCTGCCAGCTCGGGTGGGGGGCGAAGCCGACCAGGGCGGCCACGGTCGGAGCGATGTCGATTCCGGAGACGGTGTGCGGCACTCGAGCGGGGATGGTGGCCGGCAGGCGTGGTCGGATATCCGACCCGGCGTACACGATGAGCGGGATGTGGATCATCTCCTCCCAGGTGTGCGTCCCATGGCGTGCCAGGCCGTGCTGCATGAAAGCCTCGCCATGGTCGCCGGTAATCATGATGATCGAGCGATCGAGTTGGCCCGCCTTTGCCAGGGCATCGCGGATCCGGCCGACCCAGTAGTCGGCGTAGCGCATTGCGTTGTCGTACTGGTTGCGAAGCTGGGGCACGATCTCGGCGGGAATGTGAAGGATGCCGTCGCCGTTCGAGTAAAGCGGCGGGACCGGCTGATAATGGCTGAACCAGGGTTCCGGCACCTCATAGTTGAAGTGGGGAGACTGCAGATAGAAGCCGGCGTAGAATGGACGGGGGTTGCTGCGCGCCGCCAGCCATTCCTCGAACCGCCCCACCGCAATCTTGTCGTCCATCCTCATGCAGTCGGCCTGGGCCAGGCCGCACGTATCGTGTGAGAAGTACAGATCGAAGTCCGAAGGCGGACTGAAGTGGTTGATGCGGTCGAAGCTCTCATTACCACTACTGAACATATTAAGCTGGTATCCGGCCAGCTTCAGGGCCCGAGGCAGGCCCATGAACGGGAACTCGTTGCCGAAGTAGTCGAAGCGCCGGCCGCGGAGCATGTACAGTGACGTTGTGATCGAGGTCAGGCCGCAGCTGCTGAACGAGGCCCCGGCCACGCAGTGCTCGAACAGAACGCCCCCCGCCGCCAGGGCGTCAATGTTCGGAGTGATGTCCTCCCTGGGATAGCCATAACAGTGGAGAGCCTTGGCCGAGGTCGATTCCATGAGGATGTAGATGATGTTCGGCGCAGGGTGACGCGGCTTGCCCATCAACGCCTGGTACTGCTGCTCGGTGATGACCGGCGAACCGAAGCGGGTCGGAGCCGGCCGATCGAGATCGATACCCACCAGGGCCCGAGCCAATCCGATGACTCGCAGGGGCGGCGAAGACCGGGCCAGCTCAACCAGCGCGAGGCTCGGCCTGGCGTGGAACTGCCAAGCCAGCACCACGGCGATCACCAGCACCGCCGCCGCCAGTAGCCCGATCAGACGCCCCGGCGACGAGTGGGATGGTGGCGGATCCGTCTGTCCGCGCAACTCCATCGCCCGGTGCGATCGAAGAGCGCGGCGATGGACGACGGCAACGACCAGCACCGTCAGGACGGCAGCGAGCACGAGGTAGCGGGCGGCCATGCGCCAGGCATTCTGGACGACCGCGGCGGTGTCGTGCCACAGCATGGCCAGAGCCCCGATCCCCAGAACCTCGGAAGTCTGCCAGTACAGCAGTTCGTTGAGCAAAAGCCAGAGGAAGGCCGGGGCGATCAGCGCCGTCTCGATGCCGGCGGCCACCGAGGCTCGCCTTTTCGTGGGCACCTGAGCACTGATCAGCGAGACCAGAACCGCCATGCCGCCGCCCGCGATGGCCCCGACGGTAGCAAACAAGGCAACTGCCCAGGCCAGGGCGGCCAGTCGCGTCCCTAGGGCAAGATCGCCGGCCATACGGAAGCAGGCCGTCCACGCCCCATAGAGGGCGAGGAGCATGGCGCCGTAGGCGATGCGTCGTGCGATGTACTGTTCTCCGGTCATGGGCGATTGTCCACCACGACTCACTGCCTTCAAGGTGGGCTTTTCCACCAGGCTTCTATTCTATGCGCGGCCCGCCCTGGGGCAAAACCTGAGCGTTTGTCCCGCCTGAAGCGATGGCGGGCCGTCGGGATTGCGGTTATCTTGGGTTCAGTTGTGGCGAGCGGACCCCACCGTTATGTCAGGAGGAAGCGATGATCGGACACAGGCCAGCATATCTTTGGATGGCTTTGGCGATCGCAGGGCTTGGACTCTGCCCCGCGGGCTGCGCGCTGGCGGAGACGACTGGGAAGGACGTCGCTGCGGCGGGCCAAGCGCAATGGTACAAGGGCAACACGCACACGCACAGCTGGTGGAGCGATGGCGACAGCCCGCCCGAGGTGGTCACCGCGTGGTACAAGGAGCACGGCTACCACTTCCTGGTGATGACCGACCACGGCTCGATCGACGATAGTGATCGGTGGTTCGTACCCAACAACGCCGCTCGCCAGAGAGCGGCCGCCGGGTACGAGAAGGCCTTCGGCCAGCCGTGGGTTGAGAAACGCCCCAAAGGCAAGGAGACGGAGTACCATCTCAAGACGCTGGATCAGATTCGTCAGCGATTCGGGGAACCCGGGCGGTTCCTGCTCATCACCGGCGAGGAGATCACCGATGCCTGCGGCGACAAGCCGGTCCACCTTTGCGGGATCAATCTCCGCCGGCCGATCAAGACGCAGCATGGCGACACCGTGGCCACGACCATCCAGAACAACGTCGATGCGGTGGTGGCCCAGAGTCGGAAGTTCAACACGCCCATGCTGGTACACATCAATCACCCGAACTACAAGTGGGGCATCACCGCGGAAGATCTGTTCCTGGTGAAGGGCACGAAGTTCTTCGAGATCCAGAACGGAGCCGGAGTTCGGGATGCGGGCGACCGGCTCCACACCTCTACCGAACGGGTGTGGGATATTGTTCTCGCCAAGCGACTGGGAGAGCTGGGGCTGCCCATCATGTACGGTGTGGGCACTGACGATGCGCATCGCTTCGTGGCGACGAAAACCAGCCCCGTTGCCGGCGGTCGCTCCTGGATCATGGTCCGGGCCAGGAGCCTCGAGCCCGGTGCCCTGATCGAGGCGATGAACCGAGGCGACTTCTACGCCAGCAACGGCGTGACACTGAAGGATGTCCGCTTCGAGAAGAACACGCTTGCGATTGAGATCGATCCGAAGCCCGGCGTCACCTACCGAACTCAGTTCATCGGCACACTGGCCGGCTTCAACCCGACCAGCCAGCCGGCGGACCCCAAGGACCCGAGGGCTCATCTGACCGGCAGGTACAGCCCGGAGATTGGGGAGGTTCTCAGCGAACAGTCCGGCACCCGGGTGAGCTACAGGCTCACCGGCCGGGAACTGTACGTTCGGGCGAAGGTCACGGCCGAGAATCGAACCGCCACTGCACCCTCAGCGGCGAGCAGTCGGGCGGCCTGGGTACAGCCGGTCCAGCCCGAGAGGTAGCGCCAACGAGCGTGCGACGCCTCGGCGCGGCGACGGTCGGCCTGCGGGCGAGTATCTGCCCTTCGAAGGAACGCGACCGAAGGGCGGGTGGGATGCGTGCTCGTCGAATCGAATCGGCTCAGCTCGTGCCCGGAAGTCCGCAGCGGGAACCAGCAGAACGAAATCGAACGCCAGGTCACGAATCAGGTACTTTCAGCAGCGACGCCATTGCGGAGTCGTGAAGAGACTGGCGGCCGGGCTGCTCCGGCGCAGTCGGTTCCATTGCTCCATCAGGCCGGGCGGGGCAAGCCGGTGGTGTCACACCACGGGAGTCGGCGGATTGGTGAAGGATGACCGGCTGGTGCTCGGTCCGAACCAAGGGTGCCCATCTGCGCCGGCGGCGCGAGCCATGGATATCTTGCGGGCAAGAGCCAGCCAGTGTCGGCGGCCCATCGCGGAACGATAGGTTCCCGGCGACTTCCGGGCCATCACCTCCACTCGCCCCACGGCCAGTTCGTGCATCGCCTCCACGAGGAGCCGGCCGCCAAGCACGGTGGCCTTGGCGAAGAGCGACGGGTAGGTCTCCGCGGCCACCGCGCGAAGATGCTGTCGCTTGAGAATCGGCCCGGTGTCGATTCCCTCGTCGATCAGGTGCACGGAGACCCCTATCCACTCGTGGCGATCTTCCAGAAGACCCCAGGCGATCGACTGACAGCCGCGGATATCGGGCAGGAATCCGTGGTGGACGTTCACCACTCCCTGCCGGGCAAGCTGAATCAGTGGGGAGCGGATGATGCCGGCGCCATTCTGAAACAGAACAGTCACCCCCGCGTCGCGAAGCGCCTGAAGCGACAAGTGATCATGGATGCTGTCTACCAGAACCACCCGCGGGCCCGAGTCATACTCGGAGTGTTCGCCAAGCTCGGCGAAACGACTCTCCAGGTACTGACGGATCTCCCTCTGCCGCTGCCGCTCGAACGACCAATCGAGAACCGAGGAGATGAGCGCCCGGCCACCCTTCCTCGCGACGGTCTCTGCGACCTTCTCTGCCAGACCCAGCGTGCCGCGAGACCGCGCCCGCTGTACCAGGATGATCGGCACATCGAAATGGCGAATGACCTGGTTGCCGAGGTAGAAATCGGTGATTCGGTTCTCGGTGGATGCCAGAATTCCGATTTTCATCTGATGGTCCGCTCCGGGGCTGAAAGCCGCCCGTCACGCAAGCCGCAGACCTGGGCCAGGAACACGTCTTCCGAGGTGTGCAGACCGACGCAGTGTCTCCGCAGGCCCCATACCGACGTACTCGGGGTATTGCACCCGGGCAATTCGGTGACCGCATAGGGCACGTTCAGAGCCTGGAGGCAGATGACGTCGTCGGGGCCGAAATCGCCGGCCAGACCATTGGGATAGGAGAACGGCACGCGATCGAGCCCCAGCCGAGCGGCAATTTCGGCGATGGAACGGGTGATTTCCCGTTGCCGGGTCTCGAGGTCTTCGCGTCCCAGAATCACATGATTGACCGTGTGCGAGCCGATCTCCATCCCCGCATCACGAAGGCAAGCGGCATCTTCCCACGACATCATCCGCAGCGACCGAACCGCAGCCGGGTCGATCTTCTCCATGTTTGTCGACCACAGTGGTTCGATTTCGGATTCGAGAAGCATGTGGTTGTGCTGTTTGTGAAAACCCGGGTGGGCCAGTACCGCCTGCATGAACGGGGACAGGGGCCCCTCGAGCCGTCCGCCGCGCTGCACCTGGCGAAGGAGGCGAATCCGATCGTTGGCCAGGAGACGATCCCCCCCCATGTAGCCGGTCGTCAGGAAGAAAGAGGCGCGGAAATCGCGCTGCCGGAGTATGGGCAACGCAAGCGACACGTTATCGCCAAAGCCGTCATCGAAGGTCAGGCAGACGACGGGCTCGTCCATGATCCCGCCGCGCTGACAGCGGTTGACCACCTCTCCCAGCGGGCGGACGGTACCGGAGCCGAAGCTGGCCAGGAGGTTCATCTGCCGTTCAAACTGTGACACGGTGACATAGTGCGGCGGCACCCAGGGCCGATCGGCCAGTCCGTCGGGCACCAGCCCGTGATATGCCAGGACGCGGAACTGACCGGTTGACGAACGGAATCGGTGCTTGGCCCATCCGGTTCGAATGGCCAAGGTCTCCGCGGCACGGTTGGCGAGTCTGGTCAGGCGTGCGGGCATGGAATCCTCGCGACCTTGTCGTCCATGCGTGTTTATCGGAAGCAGCCGCGACGGGCTCAACTTGCGACTGGCTGAACAGGCACGCGATCCGAATCGCCGGGCCGTCCATACCCTCGACCGATAACATCGGGCCCCTTGCCTGCTGGTGGGCCTCGGCGTCAGGGAGGTCGGGAGGACGGGGGCCGGCGGACTCGGTTGGCGCGATCCGCTTCCGTCTGCTCGGGACTGGCGAGTGAGCGACCCTTCCCCAACCGCCAGCCAGGGCGGTGAATGCGTGGCGACACCACCTGGCGGCACGAGTTCCCGGTCTATCTCGAGCCCGAGAACACGGTTCCCAACGTGCGCAGCAGAATGATCAGGTCCAGTTCCACGGACATGTGCTTCAGATACCAGAGGTCGAGCTGGAGCTTACGACGGGCGTCATCCACGCTGGCTCCGTAGCGGTAGTTGATCTGTGCCCATCCGCTCAGGCCGGGCTTGACGAGGTGCCGCTCGTTGTAGAACCGGATCTTGGTGGCCAGTTCCTGGACGAACTCCGGGCGCTCCGGGCGCGGCCCGACCACGGACATATGGCCGCGTAGGATATTCCAGAGCTGCGGCAGCTCGTCGAGTCTTGTTTTGCGGAGGTACCAGCCGATGCGTGTGATCCGCGGGTCGTCTTCCGTGGCCCAGGTGTGGCCGTTGCGTTCTGCTCCCTGCTTCATGGTGCGGAACTTGTAGAGTCGGAAGGGCCGGCCGTTGAGTCCCACGCGGCGCTGGGAGTAGAAGACCGGCCCGGCGCTGTCGATGGTGATCAGTAAGGCGATGAGCGGCCAGAATGGCAGGCTCAGCAGGAGGCCGATGGTCGCGCCGATCAGGTCGAAGACCCGCTTCATGATGAGCTGAGCTTCACGGTAGTGTTTGAGGTCGGCGAACAGGAACCAGTTGGGCTCGAGGTGGACGACGGGAACCTCGCTCATCACCTGCTCGTAGAAGGTAGCCAGGTTGGTCACTCGGCAGCCGAGTTTGAGGCATCCCAGAACGCGATCCAGGACGCGCGGGTTGCGGGCTGGTCCCGCCCCGACGACCACCTCGTCGATTTCGTGGTCGACGCAGATTTGTTCGAGATCGTCGATGGTGCCGAGCACGCGTGAATCGTCGATCTCGCGGCCGACCTCGATTGAGTCCATCGCGATGTAGCCGACCAGCCGATAGCGGCGTGACAGGGCGTCGCCATGCCGGGTGTCCTGACTGGTCAGCGAGAGTCTGGACTTGCGGTCCGTTCCCACGATCACGAATTTGCGGCTGTGGCTGTTCACGCACCAGCCCACGAACAGGCGAAGCGAAGGCCCGACGGCGAGGTAGAAGACGCCGGCCATGAACAGCACGCGTCGACTCAACTCTTCGTACAGGAAGAGGTGAATGAAGATCGAAGCCAGAATCACCGAGGCCGCGGTGCCGAGCACCGACCGAGCCAGAATTCGCGAATGACGGAGGAGGGCCTGCTGTTCATACAGACCGAAGATGAGGCTGGCGAACAGGAAGGCCCCGCTCTGGATCAGGCCGGTCTGCCACCAGGCCAGGCGCAGCCACTCGAGGCCCTGCCCCCACGCGATCATCCGGTAGCCGAGATAGACGCCCAGGTTGACCAGCATGGCGTCGAAGGCGATCCAGGCCAGCCAGGGCAGTTCCAGGAGCGTGCTGCCCACGGCGGCCAGCCAATGGCGGCGAGTGGCCGGTTCAGCCGGCTCCGTGTAGGCCAGGCGGGGATAGACTTGCCAACGATCGACGGATGCCGGCGACCGTGTCCCGACTGCCGCTGTACCCATGCCTATGGATGAGTCGAAACCCACGATCTTCTCCTTGGACTTGTTCTGGTATCGTCGCGAAGCGGACCCTGAATGAGTTATGCGGTCCCTAAAACCGGACCTTGGATTCGTCCGGATATAACTCAAGCCGGGACGGCAATTACCGATAACTTGCGCGGAAGGTCACAGGCTCACAGTGATCCGGAGTATCGCCATGCGAGTGCGGAGTGGTGGCAATCTGAGTTGTGCGACGGCCGGCGTGGCCTCGGCCATTGTGATCGTGCTTACGGTACCCGCCGGCTGTCACAAGCCGGAACCGCCGCCGGTCGCCTACACGGGCGAGACCCTGGCCAGCACCGCCCTGGGCGTGAAGCAGGTACCGCCCGACGCGTCGAGCTTCCTTCTCATGGAACCCGGTCGCTCACAAGGCCGTTTTCCAGCCGCCATCGCCCTCAGCCGGCTGGAGCCGCCACAGGACTACTTCTCAGAAGACTATAAAGGAGGTCCGACCCGCCAGCGATGGTGGGCCGGGGACATCGATTGGGAAGAGCGGATGCAGTGGAACTCGCTATGCAACACGATCCCCCAGGTCCGCGAGATGATCGTGATGGACTCCAAGTCGCCCGTTGTTCCGGAGACGACGTTGCCGGATCTGGTGGAGAGTGCTCGGCGGCTGCGGGCCTCGCTGTGCCTGGTTTACGGCCCGAGTCCGGCCGAGCCCAGCTACGCCGGTTTGTGGGGCACCATCCTGGACACCCAGACCGGCAACCAAGTGGCGTTCGTTCAGGCCCAGGCCGGACCGGAGGACTTCCAGCCGCTGCAACCCGACCGCAGGAAGGGCGACCTCCGTCGCTGCGACGTCAATTACCTGGCCTACCGCAAATTCCAGGAGCAGACCCGCCAGTGCATCATGGCCCTCATCGCCAAGGACACCACGCCGGCCACAACCCAGCCCAGCCCGTGGAAGGATGACGATCCGCGGCTCAAGCTGTATCTCATCCCCACGCGGGCGACGAACTGGTGAGAAGAACGAGATTTCTCGGAGCGCTGGTCGAAGGCTCAGACGCCGCCGGCCGCGCGACCCGGCTGCCCTGATGCGGTGGACGGTTCCTAGCCATCCGGCCGCGGTCGTGCCCAATACCCTCAACGCCCTGTGAACCCGCCGTCTCTGCCCATCTCGACCCGCCGGTATCCGCCCGCGCTTTTCCCGGATGACCGCATGCCATCGGGCTGGTCGCCACGGGGAATCCCTGCTGCTGCCGCCGAACCGCGATTGACGACCGCGCTGGACCCTGATACAAGCGTGGTGCTGCTTTGGCGGTGCTCAAACGCAGAGCACGGGTCGGTGTTTCGCCGACCGGGTCGAGTCAGACCCAGTGAGATCGAGGCTACAGGAGTCGCACTCCTGCGCAAAGCAGCGGCGGGTGCGGTCGGCCGGCCGGTTGATCGCCCCGCCCATCTTTGGGTTCGCACATCGGGACCGCGACATGGGGATTCTCAACTGGCTACTGGGCAGGCGGCTTCGGGCGAGGCGGCCGGCGGAATACGGCCCGCCGCGTTTTGGCCTCGCTGATCTGGTCCGCCGACTGGGCTTGTCCGAGGCGGAACTGCGCGCCGTCCGTGCATCCTACCGGGAGTTCGAAGTGCCCAAGCGATCAGGCGGCACGCGGCGGCTGGCGGCCCCCGAACCGGCCCTCAAAGCGCTGCAGAAGCGGATTCTCCGCCGTGCTCTTGGCCGCCTCAAGGCTCATCCGGCCGCCACCGGATTTGAGCGAGGCCACTCGATCGTGACCCACGCCCTTTTTCACGCCGGCAAGGCCGTCGTTGTCCGAATCGACATCCAAGAGTTCTTCGCGTCGACGGCAGCGTGCCGGGTTGAGGACTATCTGCGGCGCATCGGCTGGGATGCGGAGGCCACCGCCGCCCTGGTCAAGCTATGCACCCACAACGGCGGACTGCCTCAGGGAGCGCCGACCAGTCCAAGGCTGTCGAACCTGGTGAACCGCGGCCTGGACGCACGGATGCAGCGGCTGGCCGCCGGTTTGTCAGCCTGTTACTCGCGGTACGCGGATGACCTGACGTTCTCGTTTGACCGGGACCAGTCTTCCGCGGATGTGCGCCGGCTGATTGGCGGAGCCAAGGCGATCATCACCGCGTGCGGGTACCGGATGCACTTGAAGCGCAAGCTCCATGTTCGCCGCTGTCACCAGCGCCAGCAGGTGACCGGTCTGGTCGTCAACGGCCAACCGTCCCTGCCAAGGGAGACCCGCCGCCGCCTTCGTGCGATCGAGCATCACCTTCGAACCGGCCGGCCGGCGAGTTTGACTCCCGAGCAGCTGGCGGGTTGGGACTCCCTGCGTTCGATGATCGAGACCCAGCGGGCGCAGTCCCCGGGCGGGACGGGATGACATGCGACTCGTGAAAACCAGTCAGACTGCGATCACCATCATCCCTCCAGAGGAGATGTGGCCGCCGATCCAGGCGATCCGTCGGGTGCACGACCGGCACGCCCGACGGTGGATGCCGCACTTCACGCTCATCTATCCGTTCCTCCCGAGGGTGTTTTTTTCCGCGCTGGAACCGCGTATCGGAGAGGTCTGCTCACAGCTTGAGCCGTTCGAGATCCGACTGGCCGAGTTGGGCCATTTCGAGCACAATCCGCACAGCTACACGATTTGGCTGGTTCCGGAACCAGCGGATCCATTTTTTCGTCTTCAGGCTGCTTTGGTGGCCGCCTTCCCGCAATATGACGACACTTCCCTGTACCCGCAGGGTTTCATCCCCCACTTGAGTCTCGGCCAGGCTCGGCGAAACGACGTTCTGGAGAAGCTGAAGGAGGAAGCACGGGCCGACTGGCAGCCGCTGTCTTTCGTGGTCCGAGAGTTGAGCCTGATCTACCGGAACGCCCGCCCGGACGACATCTTCCGCGTCGACCGGACCATCCCGCTGGGTCGACGCTGAAGCCTGTCTCTGACACGGTGGCCGCGTCAGCCTGCAGCCAGTCCGATGCCCATGGGTCGTTTACGGCCGCTCCGCGAGGACCCGCCGAATCCGGCGAACGGTCTTGATCTTGCCCAGCAGGATCAGGGTGTCGTAGATGGCCGGGCTGACGGTGGTTCCGGAAACCGCCACCCGGATTGGCTGGGCGACCTGGCCCATGCCGGCCGATTGCTCTTCGCAGACCGCCTTGATCAGAGCCTCGAGGCTGGCGGCCGTCCAGGGCTCGAGCCCCTCCAGCCTGGGCAGAAGGAGCTGGAGCATCTTGTAGCCGGCGGCATCGTCCTTGGCGAGGACCTTCTTGACCGCGGCCGGGTCGTGGGAGATCGCCGCGTCGTCCTGGTAGATGAAACCACACTTACGTTGGATGTCGCTGAAGGTGCGGAACCCGCGGTTGATCTCCAGAATGACTCGCCGGGTCGGCTCGTCGAGGCCGGCCTTGCTCAGCGGGGACTCCGGGTTGACCGACAGCCAGTCACTGAGTGCCTCCATAAGCCTCTTCGGATCCGCTGCAGCGATTGCATCGGTGTTGAAGGCGAGGAGCTTCTCGCGGTCGAACTTGGAGTTCACGCGGCTGATGCGGTCGATGCTGAACGCCTTGACGAGTTCGGCCAGGGTGAACTTCTCGCGATCCCCGCCGGGGGACCAGCCGAGGAGGGCCACGAAGTTGAGCAGCGTCTCGGGCAGATAGCCTGCTTTGCGGAACGAGGACAGCTCCACGTCGCCGTCGCGTTTGGAGAGTTTACGGCCCTTCATGTCGAGAATGGTGGGCACGTGAGCATAGCGCGGCGTGGGGTAGCCCAAGGCCCGCTGCAGAGCGATGTGCCGCGGTGTCTGAGCAAGGAACTCCTGCCCGCGGATCACCAGCGTGGTCCGCATGTCAAAGTCGTCGACCACGTTGGCCATGTGGTAGGTGGGAATGCCGTCCGCCTTGAGAATGATGAAATCGTCAAGTTCAGCCGCACCGACGGTGACATCGCCCATCACCTCGTCATGGACGGTGATATCCTCATCGAACGTCTTGAATCGGACTACAACCGGCCGCCCGGCCCGGCGAGCCTGCTCCGCTTCCTCTCCGGTGGCGAACCTCATGGGACGAGGATAGCGAAAGGCCAGCTTCCGGGCTTCGGCCTGCTTGCGCAGGGCGTCCAGTTCCTCCGGCGTATCGAACGCGTAGTAAGCTTGGCCGGCGTCGAGGAGCTTCCTCACGGCGGCGTTGTATCGATCGAGCCGCTGCATCTGGTAGTACGGGCCGTGTGCGCCGCCGACATCGATGCCCTCGTCCCACTGCAGGCCGAGCCAGCGCATGTCTTCCATGATCTGGCGATCAGCGCCCGGGACGTTCCGATCGACATCCGTGTCCTCGATACGCAGAATGAACACGCCGCCGCTCTGGCGGGCGACCAGCCAGTTGAACAGCGCGGTACGGACGCTGCCGATGTGCAGGTGGCCGGTGGGCGACGGCGCGAAACGAACGCGAACGGGCGACTTCTCGTTCATTGGGCTTTTCGATCCGAAGTTGGGGTCGATGACGCGGCCTGGGAGTCGGAATCTGGGGCGACGGCCGGATGAACCGGGCGACCCGCGATCAGTCGCAAGGCGTAACGAATCGGGCCGCTGAACACAAACGCCCAGGCCAGGATGACCAGGACCTGCTGGGGATACAGAAGCAGAAGCAGCACGCCGAGCAGCATAAGTGGAAGCTGCCCGAACGGTCGGCGGCTCAGCAGCAGACTGACCAGATGCGTGTACGGGACTCGGCTGACCATCAGCAGACTAACCGCCAGTGTGCCGATGGGCAGAAAGACGGTGATGGCGCCCGTCAACCGGTCGAATCCGCCAACGCTGTCGAGGTGATCATGCAGGAAGATGAGGCTGATCACCGCCGCCGCGGCTCCCGGCGAGGGAAGCCCTTTGAATCCGTAGTGGGCCGCCTCCTCGAGCGAGGCCTCGACGTTGAACCGGGCCAGGCGCAACGCCGTGCAGCAGGCGAAGACCGCCCCGATCAGCACGGCGGCCTGCCCGAACCGCTCAAAGCCGAGCGGCACCTGGGCCCATTCGGCGAGTTCCCGTCGAAGGAGAGTCACCATCATGAAACCAGGGGCCACGCCGAAACTCACCACGTCCGCCAGAGAGTCCATCTGAATGCCGAACTTGCTGGCCGCGCCGGTCATGCGAGCCACGCGGCCATCCAGTGAATCGCAGATCATCGCCCCGATCAACATGATCACGCCGACGGCCAGATAGGAGGGGGCGATCGCCTCCAGTCGCTGACTCTTGAGCGTGAGAACCGTGGCGGCATCAACCTTGGCACCCAGGTCGTGCATCTCGCGGCCGCAGTAGTAGATTGCCAGGAAACCGCAATAGAGATTGCCCAACGTCAGCAACGTGGGCAGCATGGCCACGGTACGCAGACGCTTGTGGCGGTGCTTGGGCCTCGGTTCCGGATTTGTCGGATCAGACGATGGCTTTTTCGGCTGCCACACGGGCTTGAGCGTCATTCCGATTTCTCCCGTTCCGCCTGAGTCCCGACCGAGAAAGGCGGCAGGGACGGCCCGGCGTTTGTGCCGGCCAGGGGCATCCGACGGGCCAGGACGGTCATGGCCCCGCGAACCTTGTCGCCGACCGCGACCGCCGGCTCATAGGCGTCATGGCCGGCAATAATCAACTCGGTTCGTGAACCGAACTTGATGAGGCCAATCCGCTGGCCGCGTTCGACGCGGTCGCCGGCCTTTACAGTACAGATCACGCGCCGGGCGATCAGGCCGGCGATCTGGCGGACGACCACCGGCCCCAGACCCGGTTCGTCGGGGTCAATCACGATCGTGTTTGCCTCGTTCAGCGAGCCGGAGCTCGGGTCTCGGGCGTCCAGGAACTTGCCCGGCTTGTAGTGAGTCGACCGGATCACGCCGGTGCACGGGCTGCGATTCACATGGACGTTGAAGACGCTGAGAAAGATGCTGATCCGGGTGGCTGGCCCACCCACCCAATCATTGTGATCCTGTCGGATGGTCTCGGTCGTGGTTCCGTCGGCCGGCGACACCATGATCCCCGGGACGCCAGGAACCGCGCGTTCCGGGTCACGGAAGAAAAGCAGGCCGAACGCCCAGAGGGCCAGCAGCAGAATGCCCGGTACCCAAGCCCAGCCCCAGGCCCACGCGACGGCCGCACAGACGAGCACCGCGCCGGGGATACCCAGCAGCAGGCTGAGCATGAGCATCTCCCGAGTCCCACCCGGGTGGAGAGGAATCCGCATGTCGCAAGTCTCCAATACGCGGCCACTTATCATAACCCCATCCGACCAGGAACGGAAGCGGCTGTCCGCACTGTCTCCCGCATGAGCCGAGGCCCCGTATGATCTCCCGTGGCGGGTGAGGAGCGGCGTGCGGCCATTCACCCATGCCGAGAAGCCCCTGTTCGGTACGGGTACCTGAAGCCCTAGAGACACGCAAGTTCGGGCCGTGTTCCACCCACCAACCGGGTCAACCAGGCGAAAACACCCTTCCTGTCCGTTGAAGCCCCCCCGCCCAAGCCAGAGGTCCGTCGATCCGGCGGGTGAAGACCCGGAATCTCCCTGCGTCTGGTCACGAGATCGACTGAGTTTCAGTTTGACTTTTGTATCAGCGTCCAGTAAGCTTCAGGCCGTGGAGGACCCCGCCTTGGACCGGTCATGTCTACACTCCTATCACGTGTCCGGACCAGGGATTGGATGCCGTTCTTTGTGCTGACGGGCGAGCGAAGCCTCGTCGCGGACTCAGCAATCCGGCCGGTATGCAACGTCTCGAACGCCACGCCCAGCCGGTAGTCAAAGGGGGGTCAGGCCACGCTGGAGTGCACACGATGTCTCGCCAGCTGCCGGCCTTCGTCGTCTCCTGCATCGGCCTAGTAATCACAGGCTGCCTCGCAGCCCCTTCACCGCCAGACGAGGTCGCAGTAGCGGACACGGAAATGCCCGCCGCCGACGAGGCCTCGCGAATCCCCTCCCCTTCGGACGATGGCACCGACGCGCCACTCGAGGACAGTGATTCGGACTCCGACCGAGACGAACTCGAGGCGGCGGTGCTTGCCCTGCTGCTACTCGACAGCGACGGCGACGGCTGCACGGACCTGCAGGAGTTGGCCGTCGGTGCGGATCCCAACGACGCCTCAGATGGCCCGGACACCGACGCCGACGGCGTGCCTGATGCCGTCGACGATGACATGGATGGCGACGGACTCCTCGACGGCTGGGACGCGGATACGGATGGCGATGGCCTGCCGAACATGGTTGACCCCGACGTTGATGGAGACGGGATTCCGAACATGGCCGATCCTGACGTCGACGGCGATGGAATCATGAATGGCGCCGACTTCGACGTCGACGGCGATGGCCGTCTGAACGAAGTCGACGATGACATTGACGGCGACGGGCTCAAGAACGACATGGACGACGATGAAGACGGTGACGCCATTCCTAATGGTCAAGATCCTGACGTGGACGGTGATCAAAGACCCAATGAGAAGGACGATGACATCGACGGCGACAAGAAACCCAATGAAGAGGACGACGACATCGACAACGATAATGAGCCCAATGAAAAGGACAAGGACCCCTACGGACTCGAATCCAAGGACAAGCCTGGTGACAAACCCGAGGACAAGCCGGGTGACGAACCCGATGACAAGCCCGGTGACGAAGCCGATGAGAAGGACTAGGGACCTCGACGGCGACAAGGTAGCGTACCATCAGAACGGTGACGCCGACTGCGATAGACAGGCAGATGAGATCGACGCAGCCGCCGATGGAGACGGCATGCCGAATGCCATGGATCCCGAGCCCGTCGTCAATCAAGCCGACGACGCTGGATCGGTAGATCAGTCCGGTTGACGAACGCACTCCGCGCGTCGAACGCGCTTTGCCGGGTAAAGGGAGACTCGCCATGTGTCGAAACCGTTTCTTTTCTTGCCGTGGGTTCCTCACTGTGACCCTCCTGGTGCTGTCGGTAGCGTGGATCGGTGCCGGATGCGACCCTTCGCAGCTGCTGCCGAACGGCCAATCGGGCGATCCGGTTCGGCCTGTGGCCGAACTGCCGGTTGTGCTTGAGATCACGCCCGATATCGGCCGGATCGAAGGTGGCACGTCTGTGACCGTGACCGGGGAGAGGTTCGATTCCCAGGCCGGCCTGCTCTTTGGCGAACTCGAGGGCCTGGCTGTCGAAGTGGTCGACGAAAACACGATCAAGGCGGTGACACCGCCTCAACTCGCCGGCAAGGTGGCCGTCACGGTGCGGAATGGCACCGGGGAGATCGGTTCTCTCGAAGACGCCTTTGAATACGTGCCCTCCGTGTCTCCGGCCCTCGGACCGACTGGCGGCGGAACGGAAGTCACGATTCTCGGCACTGGTTTTCCCGACACGGGTCTGCTGGTGCTCTTCGATGCTAGCCCTGCGGTGGATGTTCAGGTGGTCAACACAACCACGGTCATCGCTGTGACGCCGCCGCACGCCGCCGGTGCGGTGTCCATCACCCTCAAGGGCGTCGCCGAAGAGGACATCGTGTTCGCGGACGCATTCCAGTACGTCGGCGTGATCACCGCCGAGGACGGCCCGCGTCTCGTCTCGGCCGTGGCGACGAGCAACACCACGGTACTGGTCACGTTCAGCGAAGCGGTTGGCGAGGGCGCCGACGACGCGGCACGCTACAGTATCACCCAGATGAACGTGAACCCCGAATCTGGCCGGCTCATCGTTCAACAGGCCGTTCCTGGGGTAGACGGCACCACGGTGCTACTGACCACGGCCTCCCAGAACGAGGTGACCTACGAGCTCCATGTCACCGGCATCCAGGATCTTGCCGGTAACCCGCTGGCCGCCCCCGAGCTGCTTGTGGACCCGACGCGGACCGAGTTCGCAGGCAAGCCCTTCGCCGCCGGCACCGATGACGGGACCGGCATTCCCGACACCGACGGCGATGGACTGACGGACAACGTCGAGCAATCCGGATGGATGGTAGCGGTTGAACTGGTCAGCCGGACCACCGTCGCCCGCACGGTCACGAGCGACCCGAACCGCAAGGACACCGACAACGACGGCCTGAGCGACGCCGAGGAGCTGGCGATCGGCAGCGACCCACGGAACGCCGACACCGATGGAGATATGCTCGAGGATGCCGCGGAGTGGAACGAGTGGTTCAGCAGCCCGACGGACCAGGACAGTGACAATGACACGCTGTCGGACTCCATCGAGGTCTTCTTCAAGACCTCACCGGTCCTGGCCGACACGGATGGCGACCAGCTGAGCGACACGGTCGAACTCATCGAACGCAACCGGAACCCGCTGATCGCGGATCTGCCGCGGCCACAGATCACCGTCGATGAAGTTCGCCTCGATCTCAAGATCCGATCGCAGTACACCGACGAGAAGGGCCAGGCCCAGGCGGTCACCGATGCCACATCGGCGAGTTTTTCGCAGAGTCGCAGCGAGACCAAGGGTCGCAGCGACACGACCAGCACCATGGCTGAAAACACGGTCGGGGCGAAGCTGGGGGGCGAAATCGGGGGTAGCGCTGAGAAAGGCATTTTCGGCAGGGTCTGGGGCGAATCGTCATACAGCAACAAGGAATCGCGCGGGTTCACCTCCACGGTCAGCAGTGAACAAGTCCGCAGCTCCCAGGAGCAGTACCAGCAATCCGTCGCCCGCGCCCTGATCGGTAGCCAGCGACGCGCCGTCACCCGTAGCATCGACCAGGCCGAGATTGTGGCCAACGTCAACATCTCCAACGGCAGCGATATCGCCTTCACGGTGACCAATCTCGAGATCTCCGTTCAGCAGCAGGACCGCCGCAACAGCCGGCAGTTCCGGCCGATTGCGACGTTGTGGCCCTCCACCGCAATCACCGGCGATTCGCCGAAGTACAACCTTGGCCCCTTCGACCCCGAGCGCGGCCCGATCATTTTCCGCAACGTCGAGGTATTCCCGAATCTGGTCGACGACCTGATGCGCGAGCCCACCGGCCTGGTGTTCCAGGTGGTCAACTACGACATTCTCGACGAGTTCGGACGCAACTTCGTCTTCGCCTCGCAGGAGACGAACGATCGCACCGCCGGCATCACGATCGACTTCGGCGACGGCACCGTGGAAAGCTATCGCATTGCGACGGCCAGCAAGTTCGATTCGCAGGGCCGTGCCCTTGGCATCACCATGGAGCGGGGGCTCGAAATCGCCGGCTTGACCCGGGTTGTCGGCAACGATGCCCCCGTTGTGGTCATCGAAGACCCCGTACCCGCCGAGATACGCGATACCTACGGCACCCGGATCGACGACGATGGCGTTGAACGGCTGACCCGCATTCGCCGCGTCCAGAACGATCTCCGCGCCGTGTCCGCAAAGGACAAACGTTTCTGGGCCATCCTCTCGTCCAACACGAATCTGAGTCCGGATGCCAGCTTCAGCACCATCCCGCTGCACGCCGGCGACGATTTCGTCCTAATGTTCACCCGCGATGTAGATCGTGACAACCTGTTCGAACGCGAGGAATACCTGTACGGGTGCAGCGATCACAGCCGGGATACGGATAGCGATGGACTCGACGATTTCTTCGAAGTGCGTACCGGTTGGCTGGTATATCGTCTGCCCGGACTCCCGTACAAGGCGTTCCCAAGCCCGGCTCTGGCCGATTCGGACGGTGACGAATTGCCCGACGACCAGGAACGCAAGTTCGCGACCGATCCCAATCGCGCCGACACCGACGATGACGCCCTGTCAGACCTCGATGAGAGCTCGGGCCAGATCGAAATCGTGCTGTTCGACGGCGATGCCGACGACACGAACGACTGGCTGCTGATCGTCACGCCTTACAGCAGTTGGGCCATCACCGACGGCGGAAACGGCCTGGCCGACACTACGGCCACCGGCGACGACCTGCAGGTCATCCCGGCGGGAGATGCAGTCGCCCCGGGCGGCGTCGTGATCGAGCCCGGGCCGAACGGCGTCATGGACACGGTGCCGGCCGGGGATGACGTGGCCAACGTGACCGAAGCGGTCGCCAATGGCCCGAACAGCACCTGCGATACCTTCGCCGCGGGAGATGATCTGCAAATCGTGGAACCGGGCGACCCGGCGTTACCTGGACAGGTGGTCGTCCGCGCAGGACCGAACGGGGTGATCGACTCGACGCCCAGCCCCAGCGGCGACGACTACATCCGCGTCAGGCACGAGCGGCTGTTCAGCACCAACCCGCTCAGCCAGGATACTGATGGTGACGGCCTCGGCGACGGCCGTGAGGTGCTGGTCGGCACGAATCCGAACGCCCGCGATGCGGGCAAGGTGATCGACAGCGATGGCGATGGTCTGTTCGACGACGAAGAGGATGCCGGGTGGGATGTCACCGTCTATGCAGCGGACGGAAGCTTCACCACAACGGAGAACGTGAAATCTAACAAGAATCGCCCGGACACGGACCTCGACGGGCTGCCGGACGTGTATGAGCGGGCGATCGGCTCCAATCCCCAGCGGTCGGACACCGACGGCGACGGCCTGATCGATTCGGCTGAGTTCGATCCGGAGGACACGGATCTCTACTACTCCGCGGCCGCCCTGCGTGACGCCGCCAATCGCTGCGCGAACGCGGACCACTGCGCGGCCCCGGAGGTTAAACCGCTCGCGGAGCGGCTGCGCTCGCATGTCTGCAAGGCCGACACCGACGGCGACACGCTGAGCGACTACTTCGAACTCAAGCTGGGCTGGACCGTGACCGTGGCGGGCCAGCCGTCCCACGACGTGTACTCGAAGCCCTACGCTTCGGATTCCGATGGCGACGGGCTGAACGATGCTCAGGAGCAAACCGGCATGCTGACCTTCGGCCCCACCGATCCGCTGCTGGCCGATACGGACGGGGATACCACGAACGACAACATCGAGGTCAACGCCGGCCGTCTCTCGGACCCGTGTGCCAAGGACAAGTACCTGCGATTCACCATCGTCTCGGTAGTTTGTGAGCGGGCTGACGATGCCTACAACGCCGCTGGGAACTACTGGCTGGATATGCACTACGAGCTGTACATCCAGGAGTCGACCGGGGTGGAGCAGACGGTGACGGTCTTCGGCATCGTGGAGTTTGCCGAGAATGGCACGTATGCGATCAACAAAACGTACGATTTCATCATCCGAGAGGATGAATCGGTCCGCCTCTACACCAAGAATGTCTACGACGAGGACGATGGAAACGATGACTACTTCGCGGACATCAACGTCTCCTTCCGGTACGAAATGATCTACCCGATGCTGGACAAGGCGGAGTACCAGGAGAACGATGACGGGAAGCTCGCGACCCACTACAAGGTCGAGGAGATTCACGGCGTGCCGTAAACCCAGCGTCGCCTCGTTTTTCTGGGGTCGTCGGCGGGCGGGCCAGTGAACAGGCTGCCGTCGGGATGGAGGGACGGGCGGCCTGCTCGATCGGGAAGCTCTTTCTTGGTTGCGATTCGGATCACCAGTACAGATGTGTTCTGCGCCGGCGGTGCGAAGGCACCTGCGAAGCCGCGTCCGTCGGCCGAGTGCGGTGCACGTCATCCTCACGCCCCGATGACTTGGCGTTGAGTTCGTTTTCCGCGTAGCATGGCCATTCTGACGTTTTCGATGTTCTCTCAGGAGGTGGTATGGCCATCACCCGAAACTTGACTATCGCACTGCTGTTCACCGGAGGCGGGATTGTCCCAGCTTGGGGGGCCGGGCCGATGGGCTACTACCGTCAACCCGCCGTCTGCGACCAGACGGTCGTTTTCGTGGCCGAGGGGGATCTGTGGAAAGTGAGCGTCACCGGCGGCGTCGCGACGCGACTGACCAGCCACCCGGGCGAGGAGTCCTGGCCGCGCATTTCGCCGGACGGCGCCACCATCGGCTTCACCGCGGGCTACGAAGGCCCGCTCGAGGTCTACACCATGCCCTTGGCCGGTGGTCTCCCGGTACGGCGAAGCTACGACGGCGAGAAGAAGTCGGTCTGCGGCTTCTCGCCCGACGGCAGGCTGCTTTACGCCACCGCCGGGCGGACCACCCTGCCGGGCATGCAGCTCATGCTCGTGAACCTGTCCGGAGCAGGCGACGTCGCAGCCGACGAGCTCCTGCCGCTCTCCCAAGCGGCCGAGGGGTGCTTCGACGACACCGGCCGGACCCTCTTCTTCACCCGGTTCGCCTTTCAGGGCAGTTCGACCAAACGCTACAAGGGCGGCACAGCCCAGAACCTCTGGCGGTTCGACCTGAATGGCCCGGAGGCCGTCCCGCTGACCAAAGACTATGCCGGCACCAGCAAGGCCCCCATGTGGTGGTCCGGCCGACTGTACTTCGCCTCCGACCGCGACGGGACCATGAATCTCTGGTCGATGAGGCCGGACGGCAGCGACTTGGGCCAGCACACCCGTCACGTCGGCTGGGACGTCATCGCCCCGGCCATGTCCGGCCACCGGATTGTCTACCAACTCGGTGCCGACCTGCGGCTGTACGACGCCGCGATCGAGCTCGACAAGGCCCTTGCCATCACCCTGGATTCCGATCTGGACCAGACCCGCGAACACTGGGTCAAGAAGCCTTCAGAGTACATCACCTCGGCACATGTCTCCCCCGACGGCGACCGGGTCGCATTGACCGCCCGCGGACAGGTCTTTGTTGCCCCCCGGTCGCAGGGCCGGCTCGCCCAAGTCACCCGGAAGGAGGGTGTGCGCTATCGTGACGCACGCTTCCTGCCCGACGGCAAGACGCTGCTGGTCATGTCGGACGAGTCCGGCGAGGTCGAGTTCTGGAAGTTACCGGCCAACGGCGTCGGCGACGACGAGCAGCTCACCCATGACGGCGACATCCTCCGCTGGGGAGGCTTGCCTTCACCCGACGGCAAGATCATCGCCCACCACGACAAGAATCGCCGGCTCTTCCTCTACGATTGCCGGAGCAGGCAAAACCGCAGGATCGACGAATCGAAATACGAGGATTTTGCCGACCTGTGCTGGTCCGCGGACAGCAAGTGGCTGGCCTATGTGGCCTATGCGGACAATCAGTTCAAGCGGGTCCGGCTGTACTGCACCAAGACCGGTGAGATCACTGACGTCACCAGCGACCGCTTCGACAGCCGCGACCCAGCCTTCAGTTCAGATGGCAAATGGCTCTATCTGCTGTCCGACCGGAATCTCAAGTCCAGCACCACCAGCCCGTGGGGCAACTACCAGCCCGAGCCGTTCATGGACAAGAAAACCGAGATCTTGCTCATTGCCTTGAGGGCCGACGAGACTCGCAGCCCCTTCGCGGCCAGGGATGAACTTCACCCCGACAAAGCCGAGAAGAACGACAAGACGGCCACAACCCTGCCTACCGGCCGGTCCGCAACCCAAAGCGCCCCGGGTGACACTCGGAACCACCGGGCCGCGTTGACGACCCGTTCCTTCCTCCGCCGATGGCTCCCGGCGGTCCAGCGACCTACAAGCCGCCCGGCAAGCCGGCCTGCAACCGAGGCCCGCGTGGATCTCGCCGGGATCCAGTCGCGACTGATCAAGGCACCGGTGCCACCGGGCAACTACGAATCGCTCAAGGTAACCGAGAAGGCCCTTTTCTGGCTGTCGAAGACGACCGGCGAAACCTCGTCGCTGCAAGCCATGGAGATCGGCAAGGAGACCCACGAGGTCAAGACCGTCGCCCCGAACGTGAGCCGATTCGAGCTGTCCCAGGACGGCAAGAAGATCCTGGTGCAGACCCGCGGCGGGGGCTACCACATCATCGACGCCAACCCCGCTCCGGCCGATCTGGGCAAGAACGCTGTCGATCTCTCCCGATGGTCGCTGTCGGTCATTCCTCGGCAGGAATGGCGGCAGATGTTCATCGAGGCTTGGCGCCTGGAGCGGGACTACTTCTACGATCCGCACATGCACGGTGTGGACTGGAAGGCGGTCCGGGAGAAGTACCGGCCCCTGGTGGACCGGGTCACGAGCCGGGAGGAGTTGTCCGACCTGCTCGCCCAGATGGTCTCGGAGCTCAGCGCTCTGCACATCTTCGTCAAGGGCGGCGACCTACGTAAGGGAGACGACGACATCGCCCCCTCGTCGTTGGGTGCGGTTCTCGCTCGCGATCCCCGAGCCGGCGGCTACCGCGTCGGGCGCGTCTGCCAAACCGATCCCGACGAGCCTGACCTGACCGGACCGCTGCGCAAGCTCGAGGTCGATGTGAAGGAGGGTGACGTCATCGAGATGGTCAACGGCCGGCCTGCGCTCGGCGTACCGGATATCAGGGTACTCCTTCGGGGCCAGGCGGGTCAGCAAGTGCTGCTTCGCATCAAGCCCCAAACCGGCGGCAAGAGCCGTGACGTCATCGTCGTGCCCATCTCCATGGAGGCGGAGAGGAATCTCCGGTATCACGACTGGGAACACTCCCGCCGATTGATCGTCGAGGAGCTGGGCCAGGGACGAATCGGCTATGTGCATCTCCGCGCGATGGGCGACGAGAACTGGACCGAGTGGTCCAAGGGCTTTTATCCGGTATGGGATCGGCAAGGGCTGGTCATCGACGTCCGCAACAACCGCGGCGGGAACATCGACCCCTGGATTCTGGGCCGGCTACTCCGGAAGGAGTGGTTCTACTGGGCCGATCGCTTCGGCCGCAATCCGATCGGAGCGATGCAATACGCCTTCTCCGGCCATGTAGCGGTGCTGTGCAACGAGCGTACTTCTTCCGACGGCGAGGCCTTCTGCGACGGCATCCAGCGACTCAAGATCGGGAAGGTGTTTGGCACGCGTACGTGGGGCGGTGCCATCTGGCTGTCCGCGAACAACTTCCTGGTGGACCGCGGCATTGCCACGGCCGCCGAGTCCGGCACCTATGGACCGGACGGGAACTGGCTGATTGAAGGCCGCGGCCTCGAACCCGACGTCGTGGTCGAGAACCTCCCGCACGCCACCTTCAAGGGCGAGGACGCCCAGCTCAGGGCCGCGATCGAGTACCTGCAGAAGCGGATCAAGGAGCAACCGCTAACCCGGCCCGCGCCGGCGAAGTTCCCGGACAAGTCGCTGCCCAAGCCGGCGATGACGCCGTCGTGAACGAGTCGGGGTCGCCCCGAGTCGCCGGTCAGTGGACCGCGGGGGCCGCCTCGACATCCGAGCCAGTGGTGCCTGGGGGCCGGATGACCGCATCCAGGCAGAACCGTCGCGATCTGGAGAACAGAATGAGAAGGCTCAAGATGCACATGCCCAGGTTCTTGGGGATCTTGCCGCAGATCCACTCGATCCCGGTTCCGCACCCGCAGTCGAAGTAGATCGCACAGAAGGCCTTACCCTCTGTGAAGTAGATGTTGAGTGCCCGGACCGTCACCGCGATGGTGAATCCCACCAGCATGGTCAGGATCAGCAGGGCCGATCCGCGCATGGCCAGGCCAAGGATCAGAAGCAGGCCGCACCAGATCTCGAGCCACGGAAGAACCGAACCGATCAGGTTCAGGTAGACGGCCGGATGATCGGGCACCATGTGGTACTCGCGAACCATCTTCATGAAGTCGAAGGGGTGCGACGCCTTGACCGCCCCGTTGTAGACGAAGACGCCGCCCAGCACCAGGCGGGCGATCAACACGGGCACACCGGTTTGATCCAGTCTCCTCAGCAGGCCGAGTCGGTTATCCATGCGGTTCTCCCAGCAGCGTGCGGCCCTTGACCAGGTCGCCGCTGCCCCGTTCGCCCTTCTCCACCGGCAGATCGCGGTCCTTCCATTGGTCCATGCCGCCCGGATACACGTAGATGAGCATGGCGTTGACGTTCTCCCGCTGCATCTGGATGGCGGCGAAGGTACTGTCCTCGCAATTGCCTCCGCTGCAGTACACGATGATCTTGATTGCCTGGTCCAATGCCGGCCGAATCGATTCGACGCTCTCCTTGGCCCGTTCCCGTTCCATGTGATACGCACCGGGGATGTGACCGGTCAGGTACAGGTCGCGGGTTCTGGCGTCAATGAAGACATACGCGCCGGACGGATAGGCCGGATCTTCGTAAAGGGCCTTGACCTCCGCATGCGAGATCGGCTGCAGGCCCTGCTCGCGAACGTACTTGAAGCCCTCATCCTCCGCAGGTTCGGGGAGTGTCGTCGCATCCTGGCTTGACAGGGTGGTGCTCGTGGCGGGAGGTGCGGGCTGAGTGGGCGGTGGCGAGCTTCTGGGAAAGTAGTCCTCGCTCAGCCGCAACCCGCGCGGCGAGACCGTGTTCAGCCCCAGGCTGATCACCACGCCGCTCAATCCGATCCAGACGAACTCTCTCAGGATGCGTTTCATGCCGCGGGTTCCCTGTGGGCCCTGCGCCGCCGCCGATCGGCGACTGACCGGACGCTTGGCCGTTCGAGGCCATTATAGAGGCTCGCGGCCTGTCTTGAAAACCGATGATCAGCGTAAAGGCGCCTTGCGCCGGATCCGGGACCGCTCGGCGTCGAAGGCCGAGCCGTTGCCTTCGAGCATGGTCCGGAAGGTGAGGGCGGCCTCGATCAGCAAAGCGCACGCCCAGCCGTGCGGGGCGGCCCAGTAATCGAAGCCGTTCTTGGGAATCAACTCCGGCAGCTGGCCGGTGGGGCTGGTGTTGGCCAGGACAACGCGGATATCGTCCATGGCCGCCTGAACGAGGTCGTTCCGTTCGGCCGCGTCCGTGGCGGTGGCAGCCAAATGCAGCCGGCACAAGGCCAGCCACAGCGTATTCACGCAGCCGGGACCGCCGCCCATGTAGGCCTCGCCGGCGAAGCGGAGCACCGCTCGCCCCGCCTTGACGTCGCTCCGCAGGTCCTGGCTGATGCCGCTGATGGTCTGCATGGCCAGTTGCCGGTCGGCCGGGTCGTGGAGGTTGAGAATGCCCCACGGCTCAATGATCCCCAGGGCCGAGGAATCGAGTGTCGCGTCCTGATGGCCTTCGGGAGTGATCCGGCGGAGCCAGCGCTGGCGGTCATTCTGCCAGAAGGTGTCGATGAGCCGCTGTCGCAATCGAGCCCGGGCTCCCAGACCGGTCCACTCCTGCTCGATTCCGAAAACCTCGTCGGCCTCACGGAACGCAGCAATGACCCCGGCCTGCGTGTACGCGAAGGACCCCAGGCTGTTCTCCCACAGGTCCGTGGCCGGCTTGTGCAAGCCGTTCTCGCCCACATAGTCGAGGATCGCGCGCGTGGCCCGCTGGGCTACCGCTCGGTAGGAATCGACGAAAGCCGCCGCCGAGTCGCACAGCCGTCGGGCATACAGGCCCGCCGCGTGAAGGATCGCGCACGTCTGGTCGAGCTGGATCTGGTCGTTGCGAACACACCAGGAAGGAGCGGCCGATCCGTCCGTCCAGTACCGCTGAAACCAGTGCCCGTTGGCCAGCTGCGTTCGCGTGCTCCATTCAAAGAAGCGGCGAGCGATGTCCGGCCTCCCGATCCGCTGGGCGGTCAAGGCACAGATGACTGCATCCCGCGGCCAGCAGTAGCCGTAGCCGCCGGAAAGCTCGTAGGCCTGGTCGAACTCCGGAGCCGCGATGAATGTCCCCTGGGATTCGTCGTACAGGTCGTGTAACGAGATCACCGCTCGGTCGAAGGCATCGGCCAGCTCGGGCAGCGGGCACTTGCCCGCGTCGGCGAGTTCGCCGGCCGCCCGGTCGTTGGCCTCGCGGACCGCCCCCTCGAAACCCGTCCCGAGCAACCGCTTGGCGAGCGCCAAGGCGCCTTCACGCGACGGGGCACCGGCCAATACGAGCGTGGTTTGCCAGCGATACTCCCGCACCGGCTCGAAGCCGATCGCGAAGTCCACGCGCCCGATAGCCTGCGGGGAGCTCCCGAAGTGCCCCGCGACCATGGCGTTCTTGGACGGACTGTCACCGATGTGCTTCACGGAACTGCACTGGGTGGCAAAAGGTTCTGTCGCGGAGATGGCCAGGGCGATGTCCCTGAAATGCTGAATCACGGCGTTCTGCTCGGGGTAGGCCTGCACGCCGTTACGCCACTCCACGTCGCCGAGACACAGGCGGAAGTAGTGAACGAACTGGGCCGGCGGCACATTCTCGCCCCGGGTGACCACAATGCGCCTCAGCAGGGCTCGCTGGCCCGGCGGGAGCACGTCGCTGATCTCCAGGCTCAGGTCCATGTGCCGATGAGCGAGCCGGGTGACCAGGATGTTGCTGGCCGGCTCAAAAGACTGGGCCGTCTGCCAGTTCGGGTCGAAGCACCAGAAGAACTGCCCGGCCGAGGACTCATCCAGCAAACGCAGCCCCGTCATGCCCTCCCGAACGTTCTGGGCGAAGTCGATCCTCGGGTAGAAAAAACCCATCAGTTCGCCGGTTCGCCCGAAGGTGGCAAGACTCAATCCGTTCCCGGCCGCGGCAGTTGGGATGAAGAAGCTCATAGCTCTAGCATTGTCCTATAACTGAGTACATCCAGATTCTAGCCGCGCCGGCCGTGTTGTGACAGACCTGGTCCGGGACGCGTCCCGGATTCTATCGGCACATCTCGACGAGGCTGACCATCCGGATTCGGTAGTAGGCTTGGACGGGTCGGTCGGTGTCAACTATCGGACCCTGGCTGCGGTCCCGAGGCTGGCCTCGCGCGGGGCGCTTCGCGCCCGGCCCTGATCGCCGTCGCGGCCTCTGCGGCACGCGCGAACCCCTGTCCGGCCGCAGAGAGCACCTCACCTGTCAATGCCCGAAACGTCGACTCGCGGAGCCAGGCTCGCGACGTCGCGGGAAATGGCACGAGAACGGCCGTGAAACCTGCCTGGACGGCGTCGTCAGGTGTCGACTCTTCCCTCCAGGTTCTCACTTGCCGGATTTGCCTGGCGCGATATCGGGGGTAAGATGCTCCGATGCATCCGAAAGAGCCCAAACGACATGAACTGGCCCAATTGCCGACGCCTGTGGTCGAACTGAAGCACCTGGCGGCCGAACTCGGCTTGCCTCGGCTCCTGGTCAAGCGCGATGATCTGACCGGCTTCGAGACCAGCGGCAACAAGGTACGCAAGCTGGAGTACGTCATCGCCGACGCCATCGCTCAGGGTGCAGACACCCTAGTGACTTGTGGCGGCTTTCAGTCCAACCACTGCCGGGCGACCGCGGCTCTCGGGGCAAGGCTCGGGCTGCGCGTCCGTCTGTTCCTGCGGTCCACAGAACCGCACCCTGCCAATGTTGGTAACCTTTTGCTTGACAGGCTCTTCGGTGCAGACGTGAGCTTCCACGAACCCATTGAGTACAACCAGCACCGCAAGAACCTGGTCGAGAAGATCATGGCCGCCGAGCAGGCCGCAGGTCGCAAGCCATACTACTTCGGAACTGGGGCGTCGATCCCGCTGGGCTGCTGGGGCTACATCCGCTGCTTCGAGGAACTGACCCGTCAGCTTGGCCCGGCCACACGGGTGGATCTCTTCTGCACCGTCGGCTCCGGCGGCACCATGACCGGCCTCATCCTCGGCAAGGCGCTATCTTGCTGCGAGAACTGGCGGGTGATTGGCGTACCCATCTGTGATGACATCGATTTCTGGCGGGCCGATCTCCGAAAGCTCGAGCGCGAGACCGTGGCTGCCTACCGGCTAGGGCTCGACGAGTCCGCCTGCCCCATCGAACTGATCGACGGCTTCATCGGCGAGGGGTATGCCATCCCCTATCCCGAAGAGGTCGAGACTATCCGCCAGATCGCACGTCTTGAAGGGCTGGTCCTGGACCCCACCTACACCGGCAAGGCCATGACCGGCATGCTGGCGACCATCCGCGCAGGGGGACTCCGGAAGGACGCCCTGCCGGTCTTCCTGCACACTGGGGGCGCGTTCGGGACCTTGGCTCGTAGCGATCTGTTCTGAGGTCATCCTGCCGGACAACACCCCCGCCAGCCAAGTCTGAGAAGCGGCGAAGCGGCACACCCCTGACCAACGGAGAATCCTTGCTCGGCCCCGGCCGGACCCATGCCCGTCCGGTGGCGCCTGAGACACCATCTGACCACTGGGGCAGCGCGGGGCACTTTTTTTGCGGGAATTGCGGTTTCCGAGGTGAGGATTCTTGACCCTGGGTGCAGAAATGCAACAATGTTCGCATGGCAAAACTTCATCACCCGATTTTCGCGACGGCGGACACCTTCCGGGCATGGACGGTCCGCGATTCGATGGACCTCTATCACATCCGCAACTGGGGCGGAGGCTATTTCGGCATCAACGATGCCGGCAACGCATCGGTGTGGCCCCAGGGACCTACCGGCCCAGCCGTAGACCTCAAGCAGATCGTGGACGAACTCAGACGGCGGGGTATCCAACTCCCCATCCTGATCCGATTCTCCGAAATCCTCCGGTCCAGAATCGACGCCCTGAACGAGGCCTTTCAGAACGCGATCAAGGAGTGCAGCTACCGCGGCCGGTACCTGGGTGTCTATCCGATCAAGGTCAACCAGCAGCGGCACGTCGTCGAGGAAATCGTGAACCACGGCCGGCAGTACCAGTATGGGCTGGAAGCCGGCTCGAAAACCGAGTTGATCGCCGTCCTGGCCCTTCTGGACTCCACCGAATCGCTGATCATCTGCAACGGCTACAAGGACTTCGAGTACATCGAGATGGCCCTGCTGGCCACCAAGATCGGCAAGCGGGTCATCCTGGTCGTCGAGAAGGTCAGCGAGCTTCCGATGATCATCGAGCAGGCCCGGAAACTCAACGTTGTGCCACACATCGGCGTGCGTGCCCGGCTCACCAGCCGCGGAGCGGGTAAGTGGGAAGCGTCCGGCGGCGACCGATCCAAGTTCGGGCTCAGCGTGCGCGAACTCATGCGGGCCATCGACATTCTCCGCCAGCACGAGATGCTCGATTGCCTGGAACTGCTCCACTTCCACCTCGGCAGTCAGATCACCGACATTCGATCCATCCGCGAAGGCCTTCAGGAAGCCTGCCGCATCTACACCGAGATGTGCAAACTGGGCGCGTCACTTCGCTTCATGGATGTCGGCGGCGGTCTGGCAGTGGACTACGACGGCTCCCAGACCAACTTCGCCAGCAGCACGAACTACTCCATGCAGGAATACGCCAACGACATCGTGTCCGCCCTCTACGATGCCTGCGAGGCGGCCGAAGTCCCCCACCCGGCCATCGTGACCGAGTCCGGCCGGGCGGTCACGGCCCACCACTCCGTACTGGTCTTCGATGTGCTCGGCACCAACGCCTTTGACGAGGCCACAGTCCCGGACACGATTCCCGAGGACAAGCCGGATCCCCTGCTCAACCTGCTCGAGGTCCACAAGAACATCACCCGCAAGAACTTCCAGGAGAGCTATCACGACTCGATTCACTACCGGGACGAGTGCATGAGCCTCTTCCGTCACGGTTACCTGTCGCTCGAGGATCGAAGCCAGGCAGAAACGCTCTTCTACGCCTGCACGCAGAAGATCCTGCGCATCGTCCACGAGCTCGAATACGTGCCCGACGATCTTGAAGGACTGGAACGCTCGCTGGCTGACACCTACTACTGCAATTTCTCCTGCTTCCAGTCGCTGCCGGACTTCTGGGCGGTGCAACAGCTCTTCCCGATCATGCCGATCCACCGCCTGAACGAGCAGCCGACCCGGCGCGGCCTGCTGGTGGACATCACCTGCGACTCCGACGGCAAGATCGACCACTTCATCGACCTTCGCGACGTCAAGGATGTTCTGGAACTGCATGCCCACAACGGCGAGGACTACATCCTCGGCGTGTTCCTCACCGGCGCGTACCAGGAAATCCTCGGCGACATGCACAATCTGTTCGGGGACACCAACGCTGTACATGTCAACCTGGACCCCGCCGGCGGTTACCGCATCGAGCACGTGGTCAAGGGCGACACGGTGGGCGAAGTCCTCCAGTTCGTGCAGTACTCCAGGGTGGATCTCACCCACTGCCTGCGAAAAGCGGTCGAATCGGCCGTCCGGTCAGGAACCATCTCCTTCGAGGAGGCCGGACATTTCATCGATATGTACGAACGTGGGCTGGAAGGCTACACGTACCTGGAGCGGGAGTAGGACGCAGAACCCAAAACACCAACCCGACCCGACCGTTTCCGACAGGCTGGAGTCCCGAGCCTGCCACACGGCTTCAGACAAGCACGCCCAAAACCTCGCGGTGCCGCTGACTGCAGATCACCCATGCCGTCCCGGATCTCTTCTACCACGCCGGGCAGACCTTCACCGGCCGGAGCATGACCGGTCCCAGCAGACCCGAGGGCAGGAGCGGCGTGTCTTTGGTATTGTGGTGCCAGGTGGTGAAAGTCTTGCGCCGCGGCTCGGGACGCGGCGTGCCCTTGAGCAACCACTCGGGCCATTTGCTCATCGTCTCGCCCTGCCAGCCGACGTCGTCGGGCAGTTGCTCGTCGCCAACCAGCCGGTTCACCCACAGGTTGGTCACGCGGACCTCCAAAGCATTGTCCCCGGCCTTGACCAGACCGGTCACGTCCGCTCGGAACGGCGGCCACCACATGACCGGCAGATCCTTGCCGTTCAACCGCACCTGGGCAACCTCACGGACAACGCCGAGATCCAGGATGAGCCGCCGGCCCGCGCCGAGCAGGTCGGCTGGAACCGTGAACGTCTTGGTGTAGGTAGCCGTGCCGGAGAAATACCTGATCCCGGACTCGGCGCGGTCAGTCCAGGAGATCAGCTTGTCGAACGTCGCAGTCTCGGGGGCGTCCCAGCCGGCCGGGAAGCGGACCTCCCACGGTCCGGCGACCGCGACCGGCGAGGGCACTTCCGCCGCAATCTCCTTGCGTGCCCCCGAGGCGGCCGCGACAAGGTACTTGCCTGACTGCCAAGCGAGCAAGTTGGCCTTTCCTGCCTCCATCCACACTTGCCAGATCGGAGGCGGCGTCGGCAACGCGGCCCCAGCTACGAAGACCTCATGCTCCGGAACGGTGACCGTCCGCTCCCTGCCGCCATCGACGTAGGTCACACGCAACGCCTTGACCACCATGTAGGCAGGATCTCCGCCCAAGGCATCGTTTTCCGCCTGCACTTCGCCCCCTCCGGCCACCGCGTCAGCCACTAGCTGGGTCACGTCGCGGGTCTTCGACGGGTCGTTCAGCACCCCGTACTCGGCCTTGACGATCTTCGGACCGGCGACCTTCGGCTCGGACCGAACATCCGCCTTCACCTCTGCGATCGAGTCGGCACCCGCGGCCTGCTCCGTGAAAACGACGAACACCGAACCGGCGGGCTCGAATCGCAGCGCCACCTCCACCCCGCCCGGCACCGCCCGCCATATCGGGGCAGCCTCAACCTGGCCGGTCTCGGGGTGCCAGAGTTCCGGCCGTCGTCCTTCAATACGGAAAAAGCACGTCTGCTCGACCACCGACCGGCCAAACCAGGCGACGAAATAGACGTCCACATCGCCGATGCGACGGTGAATGGCGCTGACGTTCGGAGCTTCACACCGGAAGTCGGGCGGCAACTTCAGATCGCCGAGCACCGCGTCGAGCGGCCGATCGACTATCACCTTGGCTTCCTTCAACAGCCCCGCAACCTCGGCGTCACCCTCGCCCGCGTCCTGAAGACCGAACGCCCTTCGCGGCCTGGGACCGACGACGATCGCCCCGGCGGCGGCCAGGTCCCTTACCTTGCGGGCCATGGCTGGCGACATGTAATCGGCAGTCGGCAAAGCCAGGATGCGGTAGCTCATGCCGCCGGCGAGAACGACTCGCCCGTTTTTGACCGAAGCCTGCATCACTTGCGGAGCGCCGCAGACATCGTAATCGTACCCGCGCAGAACCTGGGCCAGCCCGTGCATCTGCTCGCGGTAAGCCTGCGGGGCGTTCTCACCAGTGTAGAGGCAAACGTCGGCCACGAACCGCCCGGCTTGCAGCAGGTGCTGGCAGCGAGCCAAGTACTCGTTCCACGACAACGCCATCGGCCACCAAGTCTGGGTGCGGTCGACGTGCGAACCCCACGGCCCCATGGTCATCCCGGGGAGGATTTGGGCCGGCCAGGGCTGGTGGGTGAACCGATGGTAGATGATCCGATTGATGCCGTTGGTGTAGCCGCGATCGGCGAAGGGCTTCCATTCCCAGGGGTGGTTCCTCCAGCCAGCACGGTCAGGGACGGCGGTTAGGGCTTCGGCCCCAACAATCGGCCGGCCCAACACGTGGGCAATGGAGGCGGCCAGCCTGACGCTCGAACCGATCGATCCCTCCCCCACCCAGTACTCGCCCATGATCAGTTGGGCGGGGTCGGAATAGGAAAAAGCGTTGAAGGTGCCGTTGCCGTACGGCTCGACCGCCAGGCTGAGGCGGTACTCCTTCAGCCGCTTGGCAAAGTGGCCGCAGTAGTTGTCTGCCCACATCTCCTCGATCGTCCGGCGGAAGTCGTACAGGAACCGCAGCGTCGTCTCGGGCTTCTCGATCGCCACCCCCGCAAGCGCTGGCAGGTACGGCCGGAGGTCGTAGCCGCGGCGCTTCTTGAACTCGTCGGCCATGCCGGCCGTCCAGTTCTGCTCACCAGTCTCGTAGCTGTCGATCAGCACGGTCGTGAATGAATCGCCGGCCAGCGGTCCGGCCTCCTTGATGAGTGGCAGCACGCCGACGTCCAGGAACCGATCCAGGCATTCCGTCGAGAGCTTGTCCACCTCGAGTCCGCGGCCGCTGTCACTGGAGGCAACGTTCATGGCCCCGGTCAGCGTGTACCCCAGCCGCAGGATCGTCCATTTTCCCGTGGGAGGCGTCCAGTGGAGGCGCCCATCCTTCAGGTTCGCCGAGATGTCGACGACATCCTTGGCCTGAACCACCGGCCACTTGAGCTCGCCAAACGGATCGCCGTCATTGCCGCCCATGCCGGTCAGGTTCGCCTGCCGGCCATCGGGTTTGGCCGGAATCTCCGTCTCGGGCAGCGCAAACACGGCGATGTCGCGGTAGAAGCCGTGGTTCGTCGGCGGTACCGGCAGCTCCACCTTGGAAGAAGCAGGACCTTGCACTTTCGCCGTGGACCACACCACCTTCTTCATGGCATCCTCGTGTTTGACCCACGGTCCACCGCTCGAAGACCACCCGCAGCAGTTGTGGATGGTGATTTCCAGGCCCAGCCGCTGGGCCTCGGCCATGGCATGGACCATCATCTTCCGCCACTTGGGGGTGTTGTACTCGAAGGGCCCCTTGGGCATCACCGCCCTGCCGCCGCCGAATCCGCCGGCGTTGAAGATGTGGGCCCCGCCGATACCGGCCGCCTTCATCGCTTCGAGGTCGGCAGTGATCCCTTCCTTACTGATGTTGCCATCAATCCAATGCCACCAGGTGTGCGGGCGAGCCGCGGGCGGCGGCGAGGCGAACTGCTCGCGAAGAGAATCCGCGCCACCGGCGATCCCGGCAGCGCACGACAGCCATGCAATCGAGGCAACGATTCTGTTTTTGTAGCTACTGGTTTTCATGCCGAGGAGCGTACGCCGTCGCCCGGGTGCTCGCAAGTCCCATCTCCCCGACGAACGGATCAAAGAGGAGAGCCTCTCCGGATCCCGCGATCGGTTTCAGATGTCCCTCGGCGTTCTGCTTTCCTGTCTCTTCATCGGCGCAATCTGTCGACTGACTGCATCTCGGCCGATGCGACCAGACATCCCGGAGACGCCATGAAGGGAGCGTAATACGAACGCCCAATCTCCGTAGACACTATCAGCCGGGATGGTAGAGTGGTGATCCGCGCCGCGCGGCCATCGAGACGGCGCGACCCGCTGCTCGCGGTCGCGACAGGGAGCGAATACCTGATGAATACGGGATTATCCTTCACCTGGGTCATCATCCTGATCGTGCCTGTGGTTGGCGGGCTGCTTCTGCTGGTCGGCGGGCTACGCACCCGGCGAAGGGGACGCACGCCCCACTGCCGGAACTGCGAGTACAACCTGACCGGACTCACCGGGGACCACTGCCCGGAATGCGGGACTGAGGTGACGCCCTTCACGGTTGCCTACGGTGAACGACACCGAAGGCCACGGCGAGCCGTGGCCGGGGCAGCATTGCTGCTCTTGGCCGCCGCCCTGATGGTCGGCGCGGTCGGCAACTTCGACTGGTACTCGCTCTCCCCCACTGCCCTGCTCATCTACCAGACCAACTCCAGCGACCCCGCGACCGCCGCGAAGGCCTGGAACGAACTGGATCGACGCATCAAGGCCGGGCAGCTCTCGGCCGGAGAACACGCCAGACTGATCGACCGGGCTCTGAAAGAGCAAGGGGCAACCGGCAAGCCGATGCGTGGCAATGTCATAGACTACCTGGGCGACTGCTACTTCAGGGGACTCCTGTCCCAGGCTCAACAGAAGCTGTTCTTTGACCAGATGACGACTGTGAAACTGACCGTCCGCCCTACGGTGATCCTCGGTGACAGCGTGCCTTATCAAGTCAACCATCAGTCGCGTTCGCCCTCGACGGGCATGTGGTACCGCGTGGGAACAGGGCAGGGCACATCTCTTGATGGGAAGGCACTCCCAGGACGAGGAGGCAGCTACGGCAGCGGATCGGGCGGAGGGGGCGGATCCATGAGCACTTCGCTGGAATGCAAAGTGCCCGGCAAGCACACGTTGAAGGTGACGCCGGAGGTGGCCGTGTTCAGCGGAACCAGCTTCGACGAGAATACCAGTCCCGTCCTGAACAAGCGGGACCTACCCCTGGAAGCCACGTTTGAAGTCCTGGCCACCGAACCACCGGACTACATCCGGGCCATGAAGGATCCGTCACAGGCGGCAAGGTTGAAGTCCACCATCACACCCAACCAGTTCAAATGGCAGAGATCACTCGACACCAAGAGAGGTATCCGCTACGAACTCAACGCCCAGATCGAGCTCAAGCGCCCGCCCGTTGATGTCGCCTTCGACGTGATCGCGCGGATCAATGGCAAGGAATACAGGATGGGATCCATCCACCTGCCGCGCGGAAAGTCAACCAGTTGGGGCATCGGGCACGGCGACGCCATTCTGCCCGAGCAGGCCGCCAGGGTGGACGTCATCTTTCGCGGCAGCAAGAAGGTCGCCCGGGCAACCGTAGACCAGTTCAGCTACTGGGACGGCGAGTTGGTCTATGAAGACGTGCCGGTGGAGATGATCGCGACAAGCCCGGCACCGGACAGCACGGCAGCGCCCTAGACCGGGCGGGAGCCCTCGCAACGCCAGCGGCGCTGGGTAACGCGGCCCAGGCTTGCAGCGAGCGCGCCGCCCGGCTGATGCTCATGATCATACGATCTCGTCCGCGATCTTCCGCACCTCGGCAATCAGGGCCTCGGCCCGGGCCTGGGTCGGAGCCTCGGCGATGATCCGGATAATCGGCTCGGTGTTGGAGCCCCGGACATGAACCCAACCGTCGGGCCAGTCTACGCGGACACCGTCGATATCGTTGACCCGCTCCCTGGCGAACCGCTCGCGAACCGCGACGAGGACCTTGGCAATCCGCTCCTTCGAGCACTCGAACTTCGTCTTGATCATGGTGTACGCAGGGATTTCGGCCACCAGGGCGCTGAGCGTCTTGCCGGTCTCGGTCATGAGCTGGAGCACGATGGCCATGGCGACCAGGCTGTCGCGAACCACGCCGACGCGAGGATCGATCACCCCGCCGTTACCTTCGCCGCCGAAGACGCAGCCGTTGGCCTTCATGGTCGCCACGACGTTGGCCTCGCCGACGGCCGAGCGGAACACCTTGCACGGTTTACCCGCCTGGGCGGCCAGGTCGTCGATCATCCGCGAGGTCGAGAGATTGGCGGCTGCCGGCCCGGGGCGACTGGCGAACAACAGCTTGGCCATCAGGGCCAGGGTGTACTCCTCGCCGATATACCGCCCAGTCTGGTCCACAATTGCCAGCCGGTCGGCGTCCGGATCCTGGGCGAATCCGGCAACGGCCTTCTCCCGCCTGACCGCATCGCAGAGTTGAGTGAGGTTTTCAGCCAGCGGCTCGGGGGTGTGAGCAAACCGCCCGGTGGGCTCGCCATTGATGTGCACGACCTGGCAACCAAGCCTCTCCAGCAGGGCGCGGCCTTCCTCGCCGCCGGCCCCGTTCACGCTGTCGAGCACGACTCTGAACCTGCGGGCGGCCACTGCCTTGACGTCCGCCAGGCTGAGCGATGCCTCCACGTGCTGGTCGGCGGCCGTCGCATCGCTCCGCGGCGCCGAGACGCCTTCGGCATCGACCAGTCTGAACGCCCGCTCGCGATGAATCGCGAAGAGCTGCTCCGCCTTCTGCGGCGGCGGGGCCAGACCTTCGTCCGTCAGGAACTTGATGCCGTTCCAGATGATGGGATTGTGGCTGGCCGTGATGACGATGCCGCCCGCAGCCTTGTGGCGGCGAACCATCATGGCCGTCGCGGGCGTCGAAGCGATCCCCAGCAGCACCGGCCTGCATCCGGCCGCGAGCAGCCCGGCGACGACGGCCGCCTCGAGCATCGGACCACTCGGTCGCGAATCGCGGCCGATCACCACCGTGCCGCCGCCCAGGTGGGTCCCGAACGCGCAGCCCAACTCCGTGGCCAGCACGGGCGTCAACGTCTCGCCGATCACACCGCGCACGCCGGAGACACTCATCATCAGTCGCATCAGCGGAAGTTCCCCATATCGCGGCGTACCACGACCTTGCGGATCAACAGGTAATTCTGACCTCTGTAGGTAGTGATCTCGCCGGTAACCGAGAAGACGACGCCGCGCGTCCCTCCACCGGACAGTGCGATCGCGGTCTCGAGCAAACGGCTGGGCAGCAGGCGAACCGGCTTGCGACTGGCTTCCTGGCCGCGGTTCTCGAAAGCCAGCGACCACCACGTCCCGCCGGCGGGCACGACCCGGCCGAGTTGATCGATCAGCCAGGTTGACTCCGACCAGGCGACGGCCGCGCGGGCCGCATCACCGGTGGCCAGTTCGACCGACGCCGGTGACGGTGGCCCCGGCGCGGTCGCCGTCTTCGACTCCTCGACCGGCGCGGAAGTCACCGCCTGGTCGGTGCGATCCCGCGGCAGAACCAAGGCCCGGGCGGGCTCGGTCTGCATAAGCTGGCGAATGACCTCCTCAGCACTGGGCTCGCGGTCAGTAGCCGGGCGAGAGGCCTGCGGCGCCGCACGGTTGTCGACCGCCGGCGGACTTGAGACCGAACCGTTCCTGACGCCTTGGCCACCCGAGGCCGGCTTGGCCGTCGCCGACTGGATTCCTGCCGCGGGTGGGAGCAACTGAGCGATGTGCTCAACCAACAGGTAGTTGACACCCTGGAACTCGGTCACGCGGCCGGTCGTGAGGAATTGGCTGGAGGCCCCGGCCTCGGCCAGAACGGTCTCAATCATCTCCAGGTATTGATTGGGCAGAAGCCGCAACGGCGGGGTCTCGGGCAACCCTTCCTGGGGCACCAGATAGGCGACATGCCATTCGCCGTCCCGCTGGATTCGAGCCGGCCGAGCGCCGATCACGTATCCCTCGGGCAGCCGCTGGATCTCGGGCGTGAGTTTGGCCACGACGCCCCCGGACCCCTCCGGAGCCTCGTCACTTTCGCGCGGCTCAGACGGCAGCACCACAGTCTGTCGGCGGCTGCCGCTGAGCAATTCGTCGGGCAGTCGCTGGGCGCGGCCATAGGACGGCGGGATGGCGCTCGGCACCGCAGCCGGGCCCGGCCGGCTAGCCGGCGGCTTGGAGACCCCAGGCACCTGGCCCAAGGCCCAAGGATGCGGACCGGCCATCATTGCCGCGCCCGCCAACGCCACCATCGCCGACGTGATCAGCAGTCGTTTCATGGGAATCATCATGCCCTATCCGCCACGGCTTGGCAACTCTGCCGCCAATGCAGCATTCATCGGCATCAGAGCTGCTTGAGACGATCCTCAATGTCGCGTTTCTGCAGGGCGACGATGAGTTCGTCGAGCTCGCCCTGCATCACCCGGTCAAGGCTGTACAGGTCCATGTTGATGCGATGGTCGGTGCAGCGGTTCTGCGGGAAATTGTAGGTCCGGATCCGTTGGCTGCGATCGCCGGAACCGATCATGTTCCGGCGAGTGGCGTCACGGGCCGATCGCTGCTTCTGCATGATGCTGTCGTAGATGCGGCTGAGCAGGATGCGGCGGGCCTTGGCCCGGTTTTTGTGCTGGCTCTTCTCGTCCCGCATGGAGACGGTGATGCCCGTGGGGACATGCTCAAGGCGAATGGCGGACGAAACCTTGTTCACGTTCTGGCCCCCCGGACCGCCTGCCCGGCTCACGTGCTCTATGACGTCCTTCTCCCAGTCGATCTGCACGTCCACATCCTCGGCCTCGGGGAGCACCGCAACCGTGGCCGCCGAAGTGTGGATCCGTCCCTGGGCCTCGGTCTCCGGAACGCGCTGCACACGGTGCCCACCGCCTTCGTATCCCAGGTGCTGGTACACGCCGTTGCCCTTGACGTTGAGCACGATTTCCTTGAAGCCGCCCAGATCGGACGGCGAGGCATCGAGGACCTCCAGAACGAAGCCGTGCCGGTCGCAGTAGCGCTGGTACATCTCGAACAGATCTCGAGCAAACAAAGCCGCTTCCTCGCCCCCCGTGCCGGCCCGGATCTCGACCATCACCGACCCGATCGCGGCATCCTCGCCGGTCACCAGAGCAGCCCGCATCTGCGTCAGCAGCGATTCCGCCCTCGTCCGGGCCGGAGCGACCTCCTCGGCAGCCATCGCCTTGAAGTCCTCGTCGGCGGCTGGGTCCACCAGGATCGCTTCACTTTCGGCCACGTCCGCCATGGCCTTGCGGTACTGCTCGTAAGGTTCCATGATCCGCTTGAGGGCACCATGTTCCTTGGCCAGCTTGACCAGCTGAACCGAATCACCGGCCACTTCCGGCCGGTTCATCTCCTCGGCGATGGCATCGTAGCGGGCGCGGATCTCCTCCAGCTTGCGGAGTACGGATACGTTGGCCGTCGTCTCACTCATGCGTTTGGCCCCGGCGGCGATGGCCGCGCCAAAAGAACCACGCCGGATCGGCTGCTCTGATCGCGCTGCCGATCCGGCGTGGATGATATCACAAGCAGCGCCCAGGCCGACCGCCCCCCGCCTTCAGGCACACGCATGCGCGCCCATCGGCGACAGGCTCCCGGCGCTAGGCTTTCTTGGGACTGGCTTTCTTGGTGAAGTAGTCGCCACCGAACTTCTTGGTGAACCGCTCGACACGACCGGCCGTGTCCAGGAACTTCTGCTGGCCGGTGAAAAACGGATGACACGCAGAGCAGATTTCCACCTTGAGTTCCTTCGCCGTTGACCGCGTCTTGAAGGAGTTGCCACAACCGCAGGTCACCGTGCACTCGTTGTACTTGGGATGAACGCCGTCTTTCATTGCTCGCCAGCCTCAGCTCATCGAGGATCTCGTCTGTCGGTGACCCGGTTCCGCGGGTCTGACCGCCGTAGTGGGCCGGATGCGCCAGGCACTACCCTGGCCCGAATACAGATTTTTCAGTATACCACCGGACGGCCTAGCTTTCAATCGATCGGCCGCTCTCCGTCGGCTCTCGTAAACGCCTGCAGACCAAAGCGTTACGACTCTCCCGCCGATCGGAGCTACTGCTCGAGCACCCCGCGCAGGACCGGCGCCAGGGCCTGGGCGATCCGCAGGAAACCCAGGTCGGTGGGATGCACACCATCCACAGCACCCTCTCCGTCGCCGCCGAGAAGCCCGTCGCCCGACACGTAGGTCAGGCGGCCGACACCCTTGGCCTTGAGCTGCTCGTAGGCGTTGCGGAGTGCCCCGTTCTTCTCCGCGAGGCCGCTGGCCACGTCTGGCAGGACGGCCGCGTGCTCGTACAGCTCATTCTCGACCAGAACAATGGGCGTATGCGGTCGAGCCTTGCGCAGCGTCTCGACAAACGGCTCGATCCGCTCGCTCACCATGGCCGTGGTCATGTTCGGCAGACAGTCGAGAACATAGACAGCCGCATCCACCTCGCAGAGCAGATCGGCCATCGCCGGTTCCATCTTCCCGCTTCCCGAGAAACCCAGATTGACCGTCGGCCGCTCGAGCATCCTTCCGAGAATCGCCACGTGAGCCATCCCCGGACGTGAGGCACAGCCGCCCTGGGCAATCGATGTACCATAGACCAGAATCGGCTTGGAGCGAGTGGCCGGACGGGGCGGAGGCTGAGACAGGATTGCACTCGGAGCCACACCGATCTCCAGCGACTTGATGCCGTTGTAGAGCGGCAAGTACAGCAGGTACTCATGCGGACCAGCTGGAACGTTGTCCACCAGGTTAACCTCGTTGGTCGGGGAATTGACAGGTCGTCCGGCACCCAGCCAGCGCCACTTTCCCTGATGCCGCACATACAGATCCAGGCCGCTGACACCCGTGGCGGGCATGTGCGGCATGGCCAGCGACTTGGACGTCACCGTCCACCGGGCAGCGATTCGGCTTGCATCCGTCACGAACCGCACGCACAGACCGGCGCTGTCCGTACTGAGTCCCCATACCGATTTCGGCACCACGCCTTTGGCCTTGGCCGGCAGGCGATGGTAGAACTCCTCGGTGTGGTTCCAGCCCCGGCCCTCAACCACCAACTCCCGGGCGTCGTACCACAGCATCTCGCCCTTGGCGTCCCTGGCCGCCTTGGCAGGATCGACGGGCTGCAGGTCGGCCAGACGAAGCGGCCCAATCGCCTCAGGCTGCTGACAGCCCGCAGCGAGCATCCACAGCGAGCCGGCCAGAACGAGCAAGTCCTGATTCCGTCCCTTGCGAGCCCTTTTCATCGGACACCTCTCAAGGCTCAGCCTCATGGTTCTGCACCTCATTCGAGAACACACTAATCGCTCTCATCCGCGGTCATCTCGAATCACATCGAGGAATTGGCAGTGGGCTTCATCGATCGCGAACGACCGGACCCTGGCCCCGGTAGTGCTTGATGACCTTCCGAAGCGCATCCCCGGCTCAACACTACCAGGAGCTTCCAGCGTTCAGGCGAGACCCCGGGTTTCGACGTTCTCTGGGGGCCATGGGCGTTTCGGCTTCACCCGGCGATCCACGCCGCCAGCAGATCGATGCCCGCCTCAACGTCCTTGCGGTGCACGGTCTCGGTCGGAGTGTGAACGTAACGGCAGGGAATCGACAGCGTGAAGGCCTTCCGTCCGGCACCGGCCCGCTGCATCGAGCCGGCGTCGGTGCCGCCCATAGGCAGAATCTCGAGTTGATGCGGGATCTTGTGCTTGTGGGCGGTGGCGATGAACTCGTCAAGCAGCCCGCGATCGCTGATCGAGGCACTGTCCATCACCTTGAGGGCCACACCCTTGCCCAACTGGCTGATGGAATCGGTCTTGTCGGTACCGGGTGTGTCGCAGCTCAGCGTCACGTCCACCGCAATGGCCACGTCGGTATCAAGGCCGTAGGCTCCCGGCCCCGACCCGCGACAGCCCACCTCCTCCTGAACCGTACCGACGAAGTAGATGTCGCAGGCACTCTTCCGGGCCACCTTGCGAACCGCGCTGATCGCCGTCCAGACCGCAATCCGGTCGTCCATGGCCTTGCCCGTCCAGAAATCGCCGACCACCGCCAGATCCTGAATCCAGGTGACCGGGTCGCCGATCCGTACCGCCTTCTCGACCTCATCCTTGGGCATGAACAGGTCCACGAAGAAGTCCTTCACGTCCAGCACTTTCTTACGTTCCTCTTCGCTGGCCACGTGGGTCGGGCGAATGCCAGGATTCATCACCCCGATCAGGTCCTTGCGGCCCTGAACCAGCACCCGTCGAGCAAACAGATTGCGCGGTTCGAAGCCGCCGACCTTCTGCACGCGCAGCCAGCCTTGCTCGTCGATCGCCCGAACGTAGAAACCGATCTCGTCCATGTGGGCGGCAATCATCACCTTCCGGGCAGCCTTCTTGCCACTCTTGGCCGGCTTCTTGTGACAAATGACGTTGCCCAGGGGATCAACCGTGGTCTCGTCCCACAGTCCCTTGGTTTCCTTGAGAATCAGTTCGCGCACCCGCTCCTCGCGGCCGGATGTGCCCGGTGTGGAAATCAGCTTCCTCAGAAACTCCATCGCACCCTTGCTCCAAAGAGACCCGCGAACGCCTGGACGCCCAAGTAGGACTTTCGAGCAGCCAGGGCAAATCGAATCATTCCATGACCAACTTCTTGAAGTCGACGGTCAGCTGCTTGGTGATCGGGCCGGGCTCGCCGGTGCCGATCGGGCGGCCATCGATCTTGGTGACCGGGATGATCTCGGCAGCCGTGCCGGTGAAGAAGCACTCGTCGGCGATGTAGAGGTCGTGACGGGTCAGCTCGCGCTCGCGGAAGGGCAGGCCCCGCTTGCGAACCAGCTCGATGGCCGCGTTCCGGGTGACGCCCTCGAGGATGCCGGCGTTCAACGGCGGCGTCTCCACGTCGCCGTTACGGACCAGGAACAGGTTGTCACCGGTGCACTCGGCGACGTAACCCTGCGTATTGAACATGATTGCCTCGTACACGCCCGCATCCAGAGCCTCGATCTTGGCCAAAATGTTGTTCAGGTAGTTGAGGCTCTTGATCCGCGGACTGAGGGCGTTGGGATGGTTGCGCTGCACGCTGCAGCTGATCACCGCCATGCCCTTGTCGTACAGCTCCTTCGGGTACAGCTCGATCTGATCGGCGATGATGAAAACGCTGGGGCATTCGGTGCGATTGGGACTCAGGCCCAGGTATCCCACACCGCGGGTGACGACGAGACGAATGTAACCGTCGGTCAGGTCATTGGCCTTCAGCGTGTCATAGGCGGCCTTGACGAGTTCCTGGCGGTTCATGGGAATAACCAGCCGGATCGCCCGGGCGGATTCCTCCAGACGCTTCAAGTGCTCGTCGAGTCGGAAGACCTTGCCGCCATAGCTGCGGATGCCTTCGAAGACACCGTCCCCGTAAAGCAGACCGTGGTCGAAAACACTGATCGAGGCTTCGGCAACAGGTACGATCCGTCCGTCGAGAAAGACCTTCAGGTTGGGTTTCGGAGCAAACTTGTTTGTCTTGCCGAAGTCCATGTGCGTACCGTTCCTCTGCTAATAGTGTCCTGCCCCCGACATCGAGCCCTGGAGGCGGCTGGTAAAACCATGCCGCCAGGAAGCCCGCCAGCGGCCAGGAGGATCCAGACTGGATGTGCCGCTCGGCAGTTACTCGTCGAGAGCCTTGATGCGGCCATCTGCCAGGGTCACGGTCCGATGGGCCGCGGAGGCGACCTTAGGATCGTGAGTCACCATGACGACGGTCTGGCCCTTCTCATTGAGGGCCTTGAGCAGACCGAGGATGCCCTCGCCGGTCCTGGCATCCAGATTACCGGTTGGCTCGTCGGCGAGCAAGACTTGCGGTTCGTTGATCAGCGCCCGGCCGATCGCCACCCTTTGACGCTCCCCGCCGGACAGCTCGTTCGGCCGGTGGCGAAAACGATCCTTCAGACCCATCAGCTCGAGAACCTCCGCCGCCCGGCGGTTCAGCTTGGACCGCTCCTTGAACCAGTCGAACAGACCAAACCGAACCATGGTCGGCAGCAGCACGTTCTCCAGAGTATTCAGCTCGGGCAGTAGATGATAGAACTGGAACACGAAACCAAAGTGCAGATTGCGGTAACGGTCGCGCTCGGAGGCCGATCCGCCAAACACGTTCTGACCCTCAAAGGTCACCGTACCCCGGTCGGGCACGTCCAGGGCCCCCAGAAGATGCAGGAGCGTGCTCTTGCCGCTGCCGCTGGCCCCCATGATGGCCACAAACTCGCCCCGATGGACCGAGATCGACGCCCCACGTAGCACGTGAACCTTGTCCTGACCCAGCAGGTAGGTCTTGTGAACCCCGGCGGCATGGAGGATCAGGCTACTCATAGCGCAACGACTCCACCGGCCAGATCCGGGCGGCTCGCACCGCGGCAATCACTGAACCTAGCATCGACGCCACGATCGCGGTCAGGTAAATGTACACCACGTTCATCGGTTCGACGTGGTTGGGAATCCGGTCAAACGAGTACACCCTCGGATCCCACACCTCCAGGGATGGATTCAGCCAGATCAGCAGAGCCTGAACCTCGTTGATGTACCTCACGAAGAGCGTACCCAGGACGCTGCCCACGATTCCGCCAACCACCCCCACGGCCGCCCCGTAGGCCAGGAAGATGCCCGCCACCCCCCACGACGTGGCCCCGACGCTCTTGACCACGCCGATGTCCCGGGTCTTCTGCTGGACAATCATGTAGAAGATGCAGCCCACCAGGAACACCGCCACGACGCTGATCACGCCGAACAGGACGGTCACCAGGACCTTCTCCTTCTTGACCGCGCCGATGAACCGCTCCTGCTTCTCCTCCCAGGTCCGCACCTTCACTCGATCCAGGTGCTGCACGGCAACGACTTCATCCGGGTGGGCCGCTCGAACCTGATTCCATGTCGCCAGGATCTTCTCGCGCACCCGGTGCACGTAAGCCGGCACATCACCCTCGCCGGGCGGGATCTTGAGCTTGATCTGGATCTGGGTGGTCCGGGCAGGAATCCTGGCCCCGCTCTCCGGCTGGCTTGAGGCATTCATCGCCACCTTGCTCTGGAGCAGGTCGAAATCAACGTACACGCTCATTGAGTCAATGTCGTAGATCCCGGTCTTGCCGTCATCCGCATACCGGAACATCATCTTCGGCATGTCCATCGAGTCGATGGGGCTGCCCGTCATGTTGAACGGCACCAGGGTGAGCAGAGCCTTCATCCCTCGCCAGTAATAGCGTTCATACTTGCCCTTCTGCCGGATGTCCGCAACCAGATCTGTACCGAAGATGATGCCGGGCAGCGTCCGATCGGTATCCAGCCACGCCGGCTGGACCGATTGAGTCAAGGGGTCGGAGGGGATCCGGCGGTAGTAGCCGGGCCGCTGGTACTCCATCTCCTTGTCGATGTCCTGCCTGGCCTTCTCGAGACCACCCGGGCCGGAGGTCTCCAGGTACTTTTGCCAGGCGGCTTCGAGATCCGGCGGCAGAATGGCATTGCCCCGGCCGTCGTAACCGTAGGCCGGCTCGCCCTGCTTGTCCAGGGTGGTGGTGCCTGGATAGTACTTTTCGTAAAAGAGGCCGCCCTTGAAGTCGTTGACTTCGTAAGTCTCTTTGAGCTTAATGCCGACGATCTGCACGGCTTTCGTGATCTGATCGACCGGAAACCGAAGCACGCCGAAGGTGATGATGACCGGCGTGGCCTCGTGGATCTCGTTCGGCATCTCCGTCTTGATCCGGTTGATGAGATCATCGTAAAAGGGAAAACCCAGCAGCGAGTCGTTCTCGACCACCAGATCCGCCAGCATCCCGCGCGAACGATCCTTGACCATCTGCAGGAAGCCGTCCATGACGCTGACCACGATCAAAACCATGGCCACGCACAGGCAGACCGCCGCCACGGCAAAAAAGGCGATCCGCCGGCGACGAAGATACCGTAGACAGAGGAAAAGCTTGTACATTAGACCTCGTCCGCCAAGTCATCCGGTCCGACCAGGTCCTCCTCCTCACCGATGGCCTTCGGCCGTTGGAGTGGAAACAGAATGACATCGCGGATACTACTCGAGTTCGTGAGCATCATGACCAGTCGGTCGATCCCCACGCCAAGACCGCCGGCTGGAGGCATGCCGTACTGCAGGGCGAGAACGAAGTCCTCGTCGAATACGGCCATGGTCTCATCACGCTTCTCGCCGACCAGCGTGCGGCGGAAGTTCTCCTCCTGCACGGCCGGGTCGTTCAACTCCGTGTAGGCGTTGGCCAGCTCGCAACCGGCGACAAACGCCTCAAACCTCAGCGCAATGCTCGGGTCATCCGCCTTCCGGCGGGTCAGCGGACACAGCGGAGCCGGATAGTCGAGGACAAATGCCGGCTGGATCAGCTTCGGCTCGACCGCGGCCTCAAACAGCTCGTTCACGACCAGTTCATCGGCCAGTCCCTCGTGTTCGATCCCCAGCGAAGCCGCCTTCTTCCGGACCGCGGAATAGTCGGTCATTTTCACGCCGGCATGTTCCTCAAGTAGATCCGCGTAGTGGCGCCGCGGCCAGGGCGGGGCAAAGTCGATATCGTGCCTGTCGAACTGCCGCTTGAAGCCGCCGCCGATCCGCTCGATCGCGGCCGCGACCATGGCCTCGGTGATGTCCATCATGTCGTTGTAGTCGCCGTAAGCCTGATATACTTCCAGCAGAGTGAACTCCGGGTTGTGCTGGGTGTCGATTCCTTCGTTGCGGAACACCCGGGCGAACTCGAAAACCCGCTCGATCCCCCCTACCAGCAGCCGCTTGAGGTACAGCTCCGGACTGATCCGCAGGAAGAGCTGCATGTCCAGCGTGTTGTGGTGAGTCGTGAACGGCCGGGCCGCCGCGCCGCCGTAAATCGGCTGCAGGACCGGCGTCTCGACCTCAAAAAACGCCCGATCCACCAGGCAGCGACGGATCGCGTCGATGATCAGACTCCGCTGCTTGAAGGTCTCGCGAACCTGCGGATTGGTGAACAGGTCCACATACCGGCGCCGATAGCGGAGGTCAACGTCCTTGAGGCCGTGCCACTTGGCCGGCGGAGGCTGAATCGCCTTGCTCAGTACGGTGAGTGAGGTCGGCCAGATGGTCAGCTCCCCGGTCTTGGTCTTCCCCATCGGGCCTTCCACGCCGATGATGTCACCAAGGTTGAGCAACTTGATCGCCACCTCAAACTCCTCGGGCTTCACCGCCGCCTTGCTGACCCCGATTTGGAAATCGCCGGTCCCGTCGCGGAGTGTCATGAAGACCAGCTTGCCGCACGGGCGATGAAGCATGACCCGCCCGGCAACGCGGTAGCTCTGGTCGGGGGCGTGCTGGCCAGGTTGAAGATTGAGGGCCTCACCCTTGTGGCGGAGTTCTACGAGCGGCACCGCCCCAGGAAACCGCCGCCCGTAGGGATCCACCTGCAGTTCTCGGAGCTTGTCAAGCTTGAGCTTACGATCCAGAACTTGTTGGTTTTCAGCCATAGGCGGGTCATCGTAAAGCCCGCAGGGATCTGACGCAACGGCCTGACGAGGCCCCAGAAGAACCTCTGAGCCCGTCAGGCAAACCGCCGGCGCGGTCTCACCGCTCCCTCCGCACTTCCGGCGTCCCCGCGGCCTGGGCCTCCAAGGCCAGCGAGTCCATCCGGCCAGCCGCGAGCAGGTGTACCCCCAACGCCGCGATCATCGCCCCGTTGTCCGTACAGTAGCACATCGGCGTCAGGTGAAGGGTCACGCTTGTCTTCTGGCAGGCGGCGGCCAGAGATTCACGCAGGTACCGGTTGGCCGCAACCCCCCCGCCGATCACGACCGTCCGCGTGCCAGTCCGCTCAACCGCTCGCAGAGTCTTGGCCACCAGAACCCCAACTGCGGCGCTCTGGAAACTGGCGGCCACGTCGGCCACATCCTGCGAACTCATGCGCGCCAAACCTCCGGTGGTCTTGCCCGGCCCGTGGACCCGGTACAGAACCGCCGTCTTGATCCCGCTGAAACTGAAATCGAGCGACTCGTCACCTAGCATGGTCCGAGGAAAATCATACGCCCGGGAGTTGCCCGAAGCCGCCGCCTTCTCCACAACCGGCCCACCTGGAAAGCCCAAACCCAGGATGCTGGCCACCTTGTCGAACGCCTCGCCCGCTGCATCGTCAATCGTCGTACCCAAAGTCTCGATATCCAGCGGCCCGCGAACCAGCATCAGGGATGTGTGACCGCCGCTAACCACCAAAGCGACCGCCGGCCAAGGCAAGGCGGCCGGCCCCAGATCAATCGCCGCACTGCAGGCGTGGGCGTGAACATGGTTCACGCCGATCAACGGCTTGCCCCAAGCCAGAGCCAGAGTCTTGGCCGCGGTAACACCGATCAACAGGCAACCCATCAGCCCAGGCCGGGCGGTAACGGCTATGGCGTCGATCTCATCCCGCCCTACCCCTGCACCCGCCATCGCTTCCTGAATCGCACCATCGAGATTCTCAATGTGAGCCCGGGACGCCAATTCCGGCACGACCCCACCGTACTTGGCGTGAACATCGAACTGGGTCGCAACCACATTGGATCGCACCCGGTGGGCACCGGTCATGACCGCGACCGAGGTCTCGTCGCACGACGTCTCTATACCCAAAACGGTGAGCCCGCGACCACCCTCTGACATCGAGCAAGCCGTCATCTCTGTCATCCGTTCCCTTTTACAGGACCGGCCACCGCGGGGCAAACGAGCAAACCCTGGACATGACGGAAACAACACCCGGCGAGGCAAGCGGGGGGACGTGAACGCGGTCGCTTGCCCAGCGACACGTTCTACTCGATACTCAGATACGGTCGGCCGCAGACCTGTCTCTTTGGAGGACAGAACGATGAGCGAGTCGTCGCTTGCCTTGCCCGCCTTGATTGAATCCGAGGAACAGTTGGACGACGTCCTGACTGAACCCACCCCCAGCCTGGTTAAGAACTTGAGCGGTCTCGACGGGGATATCATCATCCTGGGCGTCGCCGGCAAGATGGGTCCCACGCTCGCTCGACTGGCACGGCGGGCGCTCGACCAGGCGGGCAGCACCTCGCGGGTGATCGGCGTGGCCCGGTTCAGCGAGCCCGGGCTCCGCGAGCAGCTGGAGCGGCGAGGAATCGAGACCCTCGCCGGTGACCTCCTGGAACCCGACGTGCTGGCCGGCTTGCCGGACGCACCCAACGTCATCTATCTGGCCGGACGAAAGTTCGGATCGACCGGCCAGGAGGAACTGACCTGGGCCATGAATGCCTACCTGCCTGCCCGAGTGGCGGAGAAGTACAGGCAATCACGCATCGTCGCCCTCTCGACCGGCAACGTCTATCCGCTGACTCCGGTGAGCAGACCCGGGCCGGACGAGACGACCCCAACCAGACCGATCGGTGAGTACGCCCAATCCTGCCTCGGCCGCGAGCGGATGTTCCAGTACTTCAGCGCACGGAACAAGACCCCCGTCGCCCTTGTGCGGCTCAATTACGCCGTCGATCTGCGCTACGGCGTGCTGGTCGACGTGGCCCGGAAAGTACACGACGGCGAGCCGGTCTCGCTGGCCATGGGCTACGCGAACGTGATCTGGCAAGGCGACGCCAACGCGGCCATCCTGCGGTGCCTGAGACACTGCACTTCCCCCCCGTTCATCCTCAACCTCACCGGGCTGGAGATTCTGTCCATCCGCGAGGTAGCCGAGGTGTTCGGCAACATGTTCGGCCGCAAGCCAGTCTTCGAGGGCAAGGAAGAGCCGACCGCACTCCTGAGCAATGCCGGGAGATACGGCGACCTCATGGGTCCGCCGTTGGTATCCGCCGATCAGCTCATCAACTGGGTTGCCCATTGGGTAGCCGCCGGCGGCCGCCTGCTGAACAAACCCACACACTTCGAGGCTCGCGACGGCCGTTTCTGAACCGCATGCCACCGCACCTCCCCCCTCAGCAGCAGCCAGCTGCTTGACCGACCAGGCTCGCCGCTTGCGGACTCAACCCCGAAGGAAGGGCTTCAACTTTGGGCGCGGTACCTTCGCCGACGAACCAACTCGTCAAACCAGCTCCCTGGCGGAACGGGTCATGCGCCTGCCCACCCAACACGATGCTTGGCGGGCGCAAGAGAAAAGAGCCGGGCGCGCCAAGGGCGCTCCCGGCTCCATGATTTTGCCATCTTCCCTTCCTCAACCCGCTGTGAGGATCAGCGACGACGCAGGAAGAGGCCGCCGAGCGCAAGCAGGCACAGGGTTGCCGGCTCGGGCAGAAGGCGGATGTCATCGTAGCCGACGCCCCCACCACCGCTGTCAGCCCACAGGTCCAGCGCCGCAATCGACTTGACGTGATTCGCGTCGCCCGCATTGTACCAGTCGGCCGTTCCAACATAGGCACCGCCGTAATAGGTGGTCTGGGTGTTGGCGTCCAGATCGATCGCCACCTTGATCTGCTTCCACTGATCGTAGGCGATCGGAACACCCGGCTTCTCCGAACTCTCGTCGTCGGTGACCAGGTTCGTCCCGTAGTCGAACTTCATCTGTACGCTCCAACCCTTCGGAGCAGAGCCGCCGATGTTGTAGTTGTTCATCATGATGAAGTACGTCTGGGTACCCGCGTGAGTGCTCGGAATGTACTGCATCGCGGTGAACACGTACTTGCCGCTGGTGTAGCCGCTGTACTGCTGAACCAGATCGTCGCCCGCGGTCATCTCGACCATCTGGTCACCCGCTGAACTGGGCTTCGGATCCACCTTCACGGCAGCATTCACGCCACCGGCGTCCCAGCCATCCCAGCCGCCTACACCGTCCAGCACGGTGCCTGCGGCATACGACTGGAAATCGTCGGACCAAAGGGCGCCCATGGCGGGGACGGCCATCAAGGCCAGAAGGGCCACAGCTGACATGACATGCTTCATGATCTCTCCTCCCGAATGATTGAGGTTTCTGCAGGGCGTCTGGCGCAGACACACGAGCACCATTCAGGAAACACCCCGCTGGTCTTCCGAATATGCCAAGTACCCCTCCTCCTCGAACGAGATGGGCCATGGCATCCTTCAGGATACAGCCGATGTTCTGGGACTTCAATGAGATTCTCGCACTTTTTTGACGGATTTCTGTCTCCTGGAGATGGTATGCCGCCATCTGGCTCTGGCGTCATCGAGAAGCCTAACCACCTGCGAACACATTGCTTATGCCCTCACTTTGTGTTCCCGGGAGGCATCTGAAGGGAAGGGAGAACACATGCCGAAACACCTGAAAGCCGGATCAGAACGGCGAGATGCTCCCCAGGAGAGGCCTTCTGCGCAGGGCGTGGATCCGGTGATCACCCTCGCTAAATCGATTTCCTACGCCACGTCGAACCACGAAGGCCACACCAAGGCAGCTTCCGGTCACAGCCAGTGAGGGCTATACTGGGGAATCATGCCAGTCCAACCTCGACCTGCGGGAATCGTTGCGTCGGCCCGTCTTCGCCCCTGCTTGGCCTGTGCCCTCCCATGGGCCCTGGCCATCCTGGGCGGATGCACCGGAATCAAGACCATCGTGGATCCGCTCAATGTCCTCGGCGGAGCCAAGCCCCCGATCCGCGTCGGCGTAACCACGCTCGACTTGGCCCCCCCGCTACTCATGCTGCCGAAACGCGAGCTGTTCAACCTGGCCATGGCCGACTACCTCAAGGAGCAGGTCCATTTCGAACTGCTGACACCACGGCAGATCCGAGTGCATCTAGGCACAGGACGCATGGCGTTCGCCATGCTCCGGCCGGTCGACTACGCCCGGATGACGCCGACCGACACCTGCGAGGTTCTGGCCATGCCGCTGAACCTCGATGGGCGACCTTACCGACAGGGTTTGATCATTACCGCACCCAAGTCGGCGATCACCAAGCTGGGCGACGCCCGATCGGCCCGCGTGCACTTCATGCCCGACGGCAACCCGCTCAACACTGCACTGATCGGAGCCATGGTCGAAGCAGGCATTCCCAAGGAACGGATCGACAAGGGAATTCTCGGCCTCGGGCTGGACACGCACCACATCAGCTCGCTGGAGGTGGCCAAGAGCGTTGTGCTTGAGGAGAAGGCCGTTGGGGTGATCGACCAGGCCGACTACGACAAGTGGCCTAAGACCGGCGGCTCATTCGTACTTCTGGCTCCGTCACAAGACCAGGTGAGGGTGATCGGCAAAACGCCTCGGACACCCGAGGGCTATTTCGTCGTCTCGACGAAAGCTCCCTCGGAACTGAGAAACCAGCTCGAAGAGTTCCTATTCACCGTGGCGCCCAAGCACCACAAGCTCGCTTTGGCTTCCATGGACATCACCGGCTATTCGCGGCTGTCGGATCAACAGTCGTATGAGGATTACCACCGGCTGATCCGCGGAATATACGGCTCGGACACGCCACCCCCGTCCAGCGGCGAGACACCGTCCACTCAACCCGCCAAGGCCGGCTCATGATGCGGGCAATCTCGTCGCAGAGGCAAACAAAGCCCCAATCAGGCCCGGGCTGCCGGCCGGCACAGTGTGCGGCGGCTGTCGATCAGCGCAGCACCCGACCCCGCACCAGCCGAGACTGATGACCACCACTGGAACGGAAGGAGGACTCAGGACACGATGTCGCTGACCGTTACCCGGATGTAATCCTGGCGATGTCCGGTCTTGCGACGATACCGCTTGCGGCGACGGAACTTGACCACGTCAATCTTGGGACCTCGAAGCTCGCCCTGGATCCTGGCCACGACTTTCGCGCCTTGCACGAATGGCTGCCCGATGCGGGCATCAGCGCCCTCACCGAGCGCCAGGACGCGGTCGAACTCGATGGTGCTCTGCCCCTCGGCCAGATCGCGCAAGTCCACATACATCTTGTCGCCTGGGGCTACCTTGAACTGCCGGCCACCGTCCTCGATGATCGCGTACACGAGTCACACTCCATTCGTCAAGCCAGGTCGGTCTCGCACGTCGCGGTTACCTGGTACCATGTCTCTTGAGCCCCGTATTATGTGGCAAAGGCGACCAAGGGTCAAGGTTCTCCCCACCCGCGGCCGGGGCGTGCTCTCGCGGTCCGGCACAAGTCGGCCTAAACCGCACGCGTCTTGCACTGCCCGGCAAGTCAACGCCGACCTAACTAGTGCATCGCCAGACAGTTGGGTATGCCCCCAAGCCACCCTCGAACTAGGCAGAAGGCCCACCGGGCAGCGCCCGACAACGCGGCCACCCCCGCCCCCCTTCACGCCGGCGACCGGCATCTCCGCCCGCAACCGACGGCCACCCAATCCCTCACGCCACCACACAGCCACCGCTGGCTGTCAACAACGGATCCCACCGTCGTGATCCGCCCCGGCATCCCCGGAGTCCCGAACGCGTGACACCGCTCAGAAAACCCATGACGCCCAAGCCCAACGGGCGGTTCCCATTCGGCGAGTACCTTCCCGCGAAACCCCGGCCTCGTGAATCACCGGAAAGCGTCGTGATGAGCCGAAAACGCCAACCGTTCCGTCAAGACATCCACCCGACCACCTCATGCCGCAACTGCCGGCTAAACAAGAGGTGACACGCAAAACGCCAAGGCCGCCCGCGATCTTTTCACAGGACCAGTCCCGAAAGAACACTCAGACGCACGCCGATCCATGTTCTGCCTCGCGGGGCCCGGGGTGCTCGAAAGCGCCTGAAGCTGCATTCTCGGTATCAAAGACCCAGTGGTCGGAAGTTTCCCTACGCACCTTCAGCCGTACCGCGAACTACCGGGGAGTTGACGGCCAATCCCGGAATCGAGCCACGGTCACCCGCGCCTCGAGCCCCTGCATGCTCCATTGCCTATTGACCAGAGCCTCTTGACACACCCAACCCGCATGCATGGGCGAGTAAACACCCCGGCACACAACAGGGCACGAGTCCGACTGAATGTCCCACGCTGAGACTGGATAGTCCCGTAAAAAACCGGAATTTCCTCAAAATTGGGGTCGACTTGACTCGTGTTTTCTGTTACCTTTGCCTTCGGTACGCCGATAGACGGACTTGGGCGAAAGAAGCGCTTGCGAGTCCCCATCCAACTCGGCGCAATGGACCACCTCCTTCGCCGCTCGTGTCTTCCGCTCAACTCGCGGAATGACTGGTTGGATGCGGACATGCAGGGAACGAGACGTAGATCATTGGTCATCACCGCCCGTGTTCCTTGTCGCGTAATCACAAGTCGGAAGCCGCGGCCGAACCGAACCAGAGGTTGCGACCTGCAGGCGCGTGATCTGCCTGGGCAGTACCTGTTTGCCGAGGCGGTCGTGAGACAACTGGGTTGAAGTCACCGGGATGCAGTGAAAGAGGATCTGAGGTTGTCCATCTCGCTGAAGATGGAGCGAATAAAGGTCTTTTCGAGGGCGTATTCAGATGCAGCGATCCAAGGGATTGGACATGTTAATTGTCTCTCTGTTGCTGGTGGCCGCGACCGGACGCGTCGCGCAAGCCAACGTGTTTGCCTCGGGTTTGGCGGCGCCGTTGTCATGGGACTTCCAGCAACAGGGTCCGCTCACGATCCATTACCGGCTGAACGAACCCGCCACGGAAGTGCGGATCGAGGTCTTCCGGACCTCTCAACCGACGACCGTGATCGCCACGCTGGTCGGCACCACATCCTACGGGATGAACTCGGCGATCTGGGATGGACGAAGGGACACAGGAGGCCCGGCGGCCTCGGCGGACGATTACCAGTTCCGGATCATCGCAAGCCATGCCAGGGGCCACGCTCAGTGGGAAGATATCACTCCCGAGGTTAACGGAGAGACAATCAGTTCCACCGAGTTCGTGGCACCCCAGGGCGTTGCCGCCCAAGCCAATCAGGCTAGCCCCGATTTCGGATGCGTGTTTGTCAACAACAGTCAACCAGAACCCTCATCGGACTCCGTTCTGCAGGCCAGCAAACAAGGGGTTTACGTACTCACCGCCGATCTCGCCTGGTACGGGGGGACCGCAGCATCAGCCTACGCCGCCGGCAAGAACGATCCGGCCAACCATTGGGACTCCCAGGACGACTGGAGCCCTAACAAGATCAAGATCGGGCTCCACGACAGCCACACCTACATCGGCGACTCGGGAGCGTACCAGCGAAGCGACGACCTTTACGTCTCTTCAGGCACGCAGGGCCCTACCGCGACACCCGTTCTCGTGGTTCGTGGCCCCAACCATGGACGCGTCCCGGCAGCCATCTCGATGGGCGCCGGCAGCGAGAAGGTCCTGTATGGAATCGACCGGGATCAAGGTGGCGACGCCTACCCGGACTTCTACCGCTGGGACATCGGTGAGACCGCAGTCAACTTCACCGGACAACCCGTGAAGATCTTCGACGCCAAGGCGGACGCCAATCCGACGGGAATGCTCCTGTGGTCGCTGCGCGACTTCGATCTCGGCACGACCGGCGACCATGACGCCTACTTCGCCAACCGCACCTATCCTCCGGCAGAGGTGCGCGTGTTCAGGCTTTCCCTGGAAGGATCGAAAATGATCTGGAGCAAGACCGGCCTTGAGCTCCAGGCCATGTTCCCGGCGCTCGGCACGCATCCCTATTGCTGCGCCATCGCCGTCGACGAGAACCAGAATCGACTTGCGGTGATGATGGACGGCAGCGCGACGACGGATTCCGGAAAGGTCATGATCCTCCGGACATCGGATGGTGAGTTCCTCGCAGGATGGCAGGCCAGCCCGGCGGGAGATGCGGCCACGAAACAAGGCAAGTGCCTGGACTTCGACGCAGCCGGCAACCTGCTCGTGGGGAGCCTGACCGACCAGCGCCTCCGGCTCTGGTCTCCACCGGACGGGCCCAACAGCTACACGACAACCTTCGTCGGCACCATCGAGATCCATAACGGCATCGTGCTTGAACCACCGGCCATCGTCTCCGCCGTCTCGCGCAAGTCACATGGCAGCGCCGGAGACTTCGACATCCCGGTCGGCCTCGACACCTCAGGGTCTGAATGCCGCGAGGGAGGCGTAAGCCATCTCCTCGTCTCATTCGACAAGGACATACAGATCACCGGGAATCCACTCCTCGGCAGCGTCGTGGTCACCACCGAACAAGGAACAGCCATCGTTCCAACAGGCCTCTCAGCCCAGCAGAGCACCCTGGACATCGAACTGCCGGAGACGCCAAGCGCGTGCGAACTAACGGTCCAGTTCCCGGGCATCTCCAGCTCGGAGGGCGTCACCTGCATCGCAGCCCTGCTCATTCCGGTGCTGACCGGCGATGTCAACCAGGATACCAGGGTGAACGTGCTCGACCTGGCCGCTATTCGCATCGACCTGGGACAGCCTGTGACCGCCGCGACGTTTCGGGCGGATCTCAAGGTCGACGGACGGGTCAACGTCCAGGATCTGACTATAGCCCGGTCGATGATCGGCGCTGAGAAATGACCGGGGCCACGACTTCCGGTGCTCGCGGCGGGCTGAGCGCCCATGGTGCGCCCCGTGGCCACAAGCCTGGAGAGCCGGCAACCGTCGCCTGAAGCGTCACCCTCAGATCCGCGGGCCTATTCTTGCGCTCTCCACCCGTAGGTCACGTACCGGCATGAGCATGTTCCGTCGGCATACAGATCGACAAGGGCATAACCCGGTTCGCATTCCTGGTAGCCGCCCTTCCACCATCCACCGCCGACCGCCCCGTTGCAGAAGTATGAAACTCCAAGATAGTCTACCCGGTCGACCAGGTGCAGATGACCACTCAGGCAGACCTTCACGTTCGGGTGCTTGACAAACAGGTCCTTGATCTTGCGGGCATCAATGTGCATCCACGCCCCCGGCACCTGCCAGTCGCCGGTCTTCTCGTTCTCCCCGTCCATGAACGCGGCCACAGACAGAATCGGGATGTGCGAAAGCACCAGAACCGGAACGTCGGGCTGCACCTTCGCCAAGTCGCCCTTCAACCAGGCAAACTGCTCATCGTCCAGCTTGGCGGTGTATCCCTGGTCAACCGGAAACGTGCTGTCGAGCACAATGAAATGCCACCCTGCGCGATCGAAACTCCGATACGGGCGACTCAGCCCTAAAACCTCAATCGCCCATTTCTTGCCGTACCTCGCCTCGAAACCCGAAGTGCGGCTGTCCTTCCGGTTCAAACCCCACACGTCGTGGTTCCCAATACAGTGCTCGGTCGGCAACGAGTTCTCGGCCTTCATCACCTTGGCAAACAGCTCCCACTGTACCCGTACCCGAGCTTCATCCGCGCCCAACGAGTCCATGATCACGTCGCCGCCGGTCAGCACCAATTCCGGACGATCATCCTGGCTCTGGACGTGCCGAAGGCAGGCGGCCAACCCCTCCCCAGCACGGCGCTCGGGCTGCACGTGAATGTCGGTCAAATGGGCAAGGCGGACAACTCGCTTGCGATTGGCCCCCGCCGGGGAACCCTCTGAACCGACCACCGAGAGCGCCCCGAGGCCCAGGGCAGCGGTCACGGAGCTCGCCTTCACCACCTCACGCCTGGTCAACGAACAGCCACCGGCGTTTTCCGTCATCGTCCACACTCCTTCATTCCCTTCAGACCACCCCGCTCGGCATCGGCAGGCCTGCCTACACTATAGGACCTCTTCGGCCGGGACAAGGGTCAATTGGTTGCCCCAGGGCGGTTTCCGCCTTGTCAATTGACTCTGCGAGTCGTTGAGCAATACAATGATTGTGGCTTGAGGTAAGTGTGGGAATCGCCGTCTGACTTGCAGGATGGGACTGCTATGAAACTTGCGTACGATTATCGGCATGGTTTGGTGCTGGCGAGTATCGCCTTGGCCGCCCTGGGATTCGGCTGTGCCCCAGGATCCCCCCTCGACCCCGGCGGGAATCCGGATACCGGGCACGGTACACCCATCGCCTCGGTCATTCCGGTAGGCTCATACAGCGGGGGCGGCCAGCTCAACAGCACATTGCTCAGCGGCGCGGAGAGCGAGACCCTGCGCACCTTCTCTCGCGCTTCGGACTCCATCTCCATGCTTGCGGCCTTCGGAGCGTCCGGTGAGATCCTGACCCCGACGGGCGAGGCGATGGCCGTCGGCTATCAGAAGAGCCTGACCTTCCTCCTCCAGGATCCAGAGGACGGGACCAAGCTGATCGGTGAACCAGTCACCCTGACCGTGACTTCGATCACCCCGACCACCACCGGTCTGATCATCAACTACAGCGCCACAATGAACACCCTTCCGCCTCAGGGCGGTGGCCAGGTCACCATCTCCGGTACGCAGGCAAGCGAGACCTATATTCTGCAGCAATCAGGCGAGATCATGGTCCTGATCCAGATCCTGATGGGCGCGCCTGCGGATCAGCCGCGGTTGACCGCCATCCTGTCCGGCCAGGTCATCTTGGCCAAGTGACGGGACCGGCGGCGGAATTCCTCCTTCGAGTAGACACCCGATGAGCAGGCGTTGTGGAGGGTCACAACGCCTGCTCCGTTTTGTCGGTAGAAGCCAGGCTCGATTCATAACCCCGGCTTGCCCGCAAAATGATCGATCGAGCCGCGGACCAATCGACGGAACTGCTCGGCGTCACACTGCTCGATGCGCTGCAGCCAGAACTGAACCTGGTCCTCCTCCGGCCGAAGGTGGCGAATCACCACGTCCAGGCCAAGCCGGTCCACCATCGCAGGCGTAAACTGGCCCCGGCCTGCACGGACTTCGACCCTCAAAGCCTGGGCATGATTGGTCACCACACGCCCCCAGACCCCTTTGACCCGCGGATGCTCCATCACCACCATCACCTTCCGACCCCAGTCTTCGACAATCGCCGGCTCCACCTTCTTGAACCGCCCAAGCAGCTCCACAATCAACGTCCCGCGCCACAGGCGAGCCTGGCTCCTGGGAATGACATCCTGTGAAAGGTGCCATTGCCGGCCGTTGACCTTCCACGGCTGCCTGGAGGCGACGTCGGCGGCCAGCTTGCGAACCAGCCGCTCGTAAGCCTTCACCACCAGCTTGATGAACTGCTTACCGCCGACCGTGGCGATCTCCCTGCGGCTGTGGATCAGCACGCGGATATCGTCCGTGTGGGCACCAGAATGACGAACCGTCACCCGAGGCTCCCGGCCGTAGATCGGCAGTTCCTCACATTCGTCTAACGTCCTGAGTGGTACGAGCTTGCGTACCTCCGCGGCACTGAACGCCCGAGTGGGCACGCGGAAGTTCAGATCCAGCAACCACGGGTGAGCCGTCCGGGCATGGAAGAACCACGGCGTGCCGCTGCCGGGCATCTTGATCTCCACCCGGCTGCGGTGATTCCAGTCGGTCGCCGAGAAACGCTTTGAGCCGGCGGATTCGATCTCATCCACCACCCAATCCAGAGCCTCCCCCTCCCATCGCACCTTTTCGCCCCGATGCCCCACACGATCGCGGGTGTGCCACCGCCGGCCGTCCACCTCCCACGGCAGATCGGCCTCCCCCACCTCCGCCAGCTCCAGGGCCGCCTCGTCGGTCACCTCGACCCGGTCCGGGTCAAACACCGCGCGCTCCTCCCGAGGCACGGCCGCGAGCACGCCCCTCAGCACCGCGCCGGTGTGCGAGCCTTTCACCGAGGCGATCCGTTCGGGCGGCCCCTCGGCCACGATCTCCCCGCCACCGACTCCCCCTTCCGGCCCGAGATCTACGACCCAATCGGCGGTCTTGATGACATCCAGGTTGTGCTCGATGCAGATCACCGTGTTGCCCAAATCGCACAACCGGTGAAGCACGTCGAGCAACCTCCGCAAATCGTCAAAATGCAGACCGGTAGTTGGCTCGTCTAGCATGTAGAGGGTCTTGCCGGTACTGGGGCGACCCAGCTCCGCAGCCAGCTTCACACGCTGGGCCTCGCCGCCGGACAACGTCGGGGCAGGCTGACCGAGCTCCAGATACTCCAACCCGACATCGGCCAGCGTCTGCAGCATGCGCCTGACCTTGGGGATGTTGGCGAACAACTCCAGGGCAGCGCCAATCCGCATCGACAACACGTCGGCGATGCTCTTGCCTTTGAAACGCACGCTCAGCGTCTCGGCCTTGTAGCGGGTCCCGCCGCAGGTCTCACAGGTGATCCAGACGTCGGGCAAGAAGTGCATCTCAATCTTGCACTGACCATTGCCCTCGCACGCTTCACATCGCCCGCCCGGCCGGTTGAAGCTGAACCGGTTGACGTTGTAGCCGCGGACCTTCGCCTCCGGCAGACGGGCAAACAACTCGCGGATCAGATCAAAGACACCCGTGTACGTGGCCGGGTTGCTGCTCGGCGAGTTGCCGATCGGCGACTGATCGACGTTGATGACCTTGTCGATGTGCTCCACGCCGATGAGTTCGTCGTGGTCGCCCGGCTCGACGTTGGCCCGGTGAATGCGCCGGGCCAGAGCGCTGTAAAGCACGTCGTTCACCAGCGAGCTCTTCCCGCTGCCGGACACACCCGTCACGGCAATGAAGCAGCCGAGCGGCAAGGCCACATCGACGTTGCGCAGGTTGTTGGCCCGGGCCCCGAGAACCTGGAGAGTCAGACCGCTGCCCTGACGCCGCCGGGCGGGGATCGGAATGACATCCTTGTCCGCCAGGTACCGCCCGGTCAGCGACTCGCTCGCCCGCTTGATCTGCAGCGGCGTCCCGGCGGCCACGATCCGCCCACCGTCCGTCCCGGCACCGGGACCGAAATCGAGCACATGATCGGCCGTCGAGATCACCTCCCGATCGTGCTCGACCATGAGCAGCGTGTTCCCCAGATCGCGCAGCCGCTTCAGAGCGGCGATCAACCGCCGGGTATCCCGGGGGTGCAGACCGATGGTCGGCTCGTCCAGGACATACAGCACGCCGGTCAGACCGCTCCCGATCTGCGAGGCCAGTCGAATGCGCTGCGACTCGCCGCCGGAAAGAGTCGGCGCTGAGCGGTTCAAGGTGACGTAGTCAAGCCCGACATCAACCAGGAAGCGAAGCCGATTGCGAATCTCCGTCAGCACTTCGCCGGCGATCTTGCGCTGGCGCCCGTCAAGCTGAAGGGTCTCAACGAATCGCAGGGCCTCACCGAGCGGCATGCGGCAGATCTCAACGATCGTCCTGCCGCCCACGCGGGCTGCTGCAGCCTCGGGCTTCAGCCGGCCTCCGCTGCACTTCTGACACGGGACCTCGGTCGTCAACCCGCTCAGCCTCTGCCGATACTGCCAGCTCGAACGCGTGGCTTCGTCAATCGCCGGATAGAAACCCTTCCACTGGAAGCGAAGACCGTCACCCCGATCCAGCCAATGCCCCGCCGTTCCGTACAGCAGGCCGTGCCGGGCCGGCTCCGGAAGCTCCGACCAGGCCGTGTCCAGGCCAATGCCCAGATGGTCCGCCACCATGCCTACCAGCCGGCTCAGCTCCGGGTTGTCGCCAAGCCTCTCCCAGCCCGTGATCGCGCCGCCCCGGATCGACTCGCGCGGATGAGCCACGATCATGCTTACCGAGGCCCCCTGCTGCGTGCCCAGCCCTTCGCAGGTTTCGCACCAGCCGATCCGCGTGTTGAACGAGAAGTGATGGGGGGTCAGCTCCTCGTAGGCCGTTCCGCACTCCGTGCAGGACCGCCTCTGGGAGAATCGCAATTCCTCCCCGTTCTCGTCGGTGGCCAGCAGGCACCAGCCGTTCCCCAGCGACAGAGCCATCTCGATGCTCTCGGCGATCCGCCCCCGCTGGTTCGCACGGATGACCACGCGATCCACAACCAATTCGACGACATGCCGCATCCGTCGGTCGATCGCCGGGGGCTTGTCGAGTTCGTATACCTGCCCATCGACCCGGACACGGGCGAAGCCGTTGGCCCGCTCTCGAGCGAAAAGGGCCCGGTAGTCCTCGTTGCCGCTTCGCTCGATCGGAGCGAGCAGAAGCACTCGCGTGCCCTCCGGCAAGACCATGACCCGGTCTACGATTTCATCACGGGTCTGGGTGCCGACGGGCACGTCGCACCTGGGACAGTACGGCGTGCCGATCCGCGACCACAGGACGCGAAGATAGTCATACACTTCGGTCACCGTGCCGACCGTCGAGCGCGGCGAACGGCTGGTGGACTTCTGCTCGATGCTGATCGCCGGGGACAGACCCTGCACGTGCTCAACCTTGGGCTTGGCCACCTGGCCGAGAAACTGCCGTGCGTACGCGCTCAGCGACTCGACGTACCGGCGCTGCCCCTCGGCGAACACCGTGTCCATCGCGAAGCTGCTCTTGCCGCTGCCGGAAACCCCGCTGCAGACGGTCATGCGATCCCGCGGGAATCGAACCGTCAGGTCCTTGAGGTTGTGCTGACGAGCGCCGACAACCAGGACTTCCGTGAGTTCACCCGCTCCTCCCCCCCCCTTGCCGGAGCCCACCGCAGAGTCACCCCTGAGCGCTCCTTCGATCCGGACCGACGACCGCCCTCCGGGCACGCGATCCCCAAGCACCCCCCGCAGGGCTACGCCGGTGTGGGAAGACTCGTAGGTCGCCACCTGCTCGGGCGTGCCCGCAGCCACGATATAACCGCCCGCCCCGCCACCTTCCGGCCCCAGATCGATGATCCAGTCGGCGGTCTTCAGGACGTCCAGGTTGTGCTCGATCACGACCACCGTGTTGCCCGCATCCACGAACCCGTGAAGCACTTCCAGCAGTTTGCGGATGTCCTCGAAATGCAGGCCAGTCGTCGGCTCATCGAGAAGGTACAGCGTGCGGCCGGTACTGCGCTTGACCAACTCGCGGGCCAGCTTGACCCGCTGGGCCTCGCCGCCCGACAGGGTCGTCGCCGACTGGCCAAGCTTGATGTAGTCCATGCCGACCTCATGCAGCGTTCTCAGCATGGCCTCGATCCGCGGGATGTTCGCGAAATGCTCCAGGGCCTGCTGCACGTCCATCTCCAGCACGTCCGAGATGCTCTTGCCGCGGTACAGGATCTGGAGCGTCTCGCGGCTGAATCGATGGCCATTGCACACCGGGCAGGTCACCCAGATGTCCGCAAGGAACTCCATGTCCAGCCGGTTCGAGCCGTTGCCCTCGCAGGCTTCGCATCGTCCGCCACCCGTCCTGCCCGCGGGCACGTTGAAGCTGAACCGGCCAGGCTTGTAGCCGCGAACCTTCGCGTCCGGCAGGCGGGCATACAGCTCGCGAATCAGATCGAATACCTTGATGTACGTGGCCGGATTGCTGCGCGGCGTACGCCCGATGGGCTTCTGGTCGATATCGATGACCTTGTCAAGGTAATCCAGACCTTCGATCGAATCGTACGCCCCCGGCGAGACGTTCTCGGCGCCGTTCAGATCCCGGGCCAGTGCTTCCCGCAGGATGTCCACGACGAGCGAGCTCTTTCCGCTCCCGGAAACGCCGGTGATGCAGATGAACCGGCCCAGCGGAAAGTGAACGTCGATGTTCTTCAGGTTGTTGTGCCGGGCGCCGCGCAGGGTCAGCCATCGCTGCCGGCCGGCGGCAGCCCTCGCGCTCCGCCCTGAAGTCTTGATCTTCGCGGTCCTCACGCCCAAGCCTCGCGCGTCACCCCGCCGATCAGGCCATCTGCCCCGCTCATGACTTCGCCTTCCCCGATTTCGCCGGAAGGGTGCTGACGTCGACCGGCCGTCGGCACTGCGGAACCTCAATCCGCCTTCTGCCCGCCAGGTAGGCCCCGGTCACCGAGTCGCCGGTCGCCGCGATCTCATCGATCGTGCCGACAGCCACCACATGTCCGCCGCAGATCCCCGGCCCCGGGCCGAAATCGACGATCAGATCCGCCGCCCGCATCGTCTCCTCGTCGTGCTCCACCACCACCACCGTGTTGCCCATGTCCCGAAGCCGCATCAGGCTCGCCAGGAGCTGCTTGTTGTCCCGCGGATGAAGACCAATCGAAGGCTCGTCCAGCACATACAAGACCCCGACCAAACCGCAGCCGATCTGGCCGGCCAGCCGGATTCGCTGCGACTCGCCGCCCGACAGGCTCGGGGCCGCCCGGTCCAGCGTGAGATAGTCCAGCCCGACATTCGACAGGAACTCCAGACGGGCGCGAACCTCCTTGAGGACCTCCGCGGCGATGAACGCCTGGGTCGCGTTCAGTTGCAGGCCATCCAGAAACTGCCGCGCATCCTTGATCGACAGAGCACAGAACCCGGGCAGGCTGAGCTCGCCAACCCGCACCGCCCGAGCCTGCTCGTTGAGCCGCCCGCCGTCGCATGCCTCACACTCGCGAAGCCGCATGAACTGTTCGTAGTAGGTCCGGACGAAATCGGCTTTGCTCTGACGGTACTTGGCGTTCAATTCGGCGATCACGCCCTCGTAAGTCCCCCCGTGCTTCCACCGCCGGCTGCCATGACCCCACTCGAAGGTGATATGCTCGTCCCCGGTACCGTACAGCAGCGCATCGCGGGCCCTCTGCGGGAGCTTGTTCCATGGCAGACGGATGTCGAAGCCGACGTGGCGAGCCACGCCCGCGTAAATGTGCCGCCGCCATCGACCCGGCGCGGTCCGCATGGGGGCAACGCACGGCGCGAAGAACGGCAGACTCGAGTCCGGCACCAGCAACTCCGGGTCAAAATCGTAACTCGTCCCCATCCCATCGCATGCCAGGCACATCCCGGTCGGCGAGTTGAAGCTGAACAACTGCGGCGACGGCGGGTCGAACCCGATCCCGCACTCGGCACAGGCATACTGCGACGAGAGCAGCAGGTCATCCGTCGCGCCACCTCGGCGCGAAACGGCCCCGACGCCGCCCGGTTTCGAAGCCGGTTCTCCGCCCGGGGCCACAATGACAGTACCTCCCCCTACCTGTAAAGCGCTCTCAACCGCTTCGGCCACCCGGGCACGGGCCCCTTCACGCAGCACCAACCGGTCAACCACGACTTCGATGTCGTGCCGGTTGTAGCGGACAAGCTTCGGCGCCTGGTCCAGATGCACAACCACCCCGTCAATCCGAGCCCGGGCGTACCCGCGTCGACGCAGATCCTCGATCAATTCGACATGCTCCCCCTTCTGACCGCGAATCACCGGAGCCAGAACAAGCACCTGGGCATCGGCCGGCAGAAGCAGAATGCGGGCGACAATGGACTCGGCGGTCTGGGCCGTAATCGGGCGGTCACACTTCGGACAGTGCTGAAGGCCCACTCGGGCATACAGCACGCGAAGAAAATCATAGATCCCGGTCACCGTGCCCACGGTGCTGCGCGGATTCCAGCCCGTGGCTTTCTGCTGGATGGCCACCGCAGGACTCAGCCCGGTGATCTGGTCCACGTCCGGCTTGGCCAGCGTCCCCAGGAACTGGCGCGCGTAGGCACTGAGCGACTCGATGTAACGCCGTTGACCCTCGGCGTAGAGCGTGTCGAACGCCAGGCTGCTCTTGCCGCTGCCGGACACGCCGGTGAAGCAGATCAGGCAGTTGCGCGGCAGTTCCAGCCCCACGCTTCGCAGGTTGTGCTCGCGAGCTCCACGGATCGTAATCACCGTCGGGTCCATAGACGTTCCAGGTCGGCTCTCCGGCAGCCGGAGGCGGCCGCGGTGAGCAGCCCCGTATTGTACCTGCTCGTAACCCCTTGACAAATCGAGAACTTGCGCCACGCAGCCCTTCGACACGCCGACCGCTAACTTTCCTCGGAGATCCAATGTCTGATAGGATGAACCGACGGCGCGGTTCACCGAATACCAGGGAGTGTCCTCTGAACCGTAAGTCACGCCGCGAGGGAAGCTAAGACATGCACCGGCTACTCACCCGCCTATTCAGAGCCATGATGGTCCTCTCCATGGCCGCGCTGCCTGCGTACACCATTGACTGCGATCACGAGGACGGCGAACTGGAAATCGACATCGACCATCACGGCTGCCACGACTACTGCGACGACGACAGCTGGTACTGGTGGACCGACGTCTACGGCTGGTAGGCCAGGCCTCCAACCCCTCAGAACCGCCTTTGACGGTCGACCAGGAACTGGATCAGGGCCCGATCGAACGACATGGACGTATCCACCTGAACGAGGTCCGAGCGCATGGCGGCCAGCTCCCGCCGGTACCGGTCGGACAGCTCGCGAAGGGCCTCCAAGTACGCCGTCCGAACGGCCTCCGGCTGAACCGTCAGCTTCTGACCGGTCTCCGGGTCCTCAAGCGTACGCATGCCGGTGAACGGAAAGTGCGTTTCGGTCCAGTCGAGCACGTGGAACACGATGATGTCGTGCCCGCGGAAGCGCAAGTGATGCAGGGCGTCAAGGGTCTCATCTGCATCGGCCAGAAGATCGCTCAGCAGGATCATGAGCCCCTTGCGCCGAACGCGGCGGGCAATGTCGTGCAGGGCGGTCGCCAGCCCTTTATCGGTCCGATCGGCCACCGGCTTCACCCCCGCCAATTCGCTGATGATCCGCAGCAGGTGAGAGCGTTTGCTGCGTGCCGGCAGGAATGAGCGCACCCGATTGTCGAACCGGGCGAAACCGACCGCGTCCTGCTGGTTGACCATCATGTAGCCCAGCGCCGCCGCCAGGCAGATGGAGTAGTCGAGCTTGCTCAGCCGCCCTTCGCGAGCCGCTTCTTTTGCCCCTGGGTAGGCCATGCTCGCCGAGGTATCCACCAGCAGATAGCCCTCCAGATTGGTTTCGGCGTCGTACTTCTTGATGAAGAACCGGTCGGTCTTGGCGAAAACCGCCCAGTCGATCAGCCGGAGATCGTCGCCCTGCTCGTACTTGCGATGCTCGGAAAACTCGACCGAGAAGCCCTGGAACGGTGAACCGTGCAGGCCGGTCAGAAACCCCTCGACAATGAACCGGGCCCGCAGGTCCAGCCGGGACACCTGGGCAATCACTTCCGGACGCAAGTACCGTGTGGCGTTCATCCGCGAACTTTCAGCAGTCGGCGGCCGGCGATCCGCATGCGACACCGGGCAGCAAGCGACACCGGGCGCTCGGCAAGCTCAGTCCAGTCATGCCTCATCGTTCATTATCCTCCGTTGGACCGCCCATATCCACTCCCGTACAATGCCGGCATGAGGATTCTCCTGAGTAATGACGACGGCATCCTGGCCCCGGGTCTGGCCGCCTTGTGGAACGAGCTGCGGTCGTTGGGCGAAGTCGCGGTGGTGGCACCATCCTCGCCGCAATCTGCGGCTGCCCACGGCATCACCGTCCACGGACCGATCGTGGTTCAGCGAGTCCACGTCCAGGACGCGTTCGTGGGCTACAGCGTATCCGGCCGGCCGGCGGATTGCGTCAAACTGGCCGTCACCGAGCTCCTCGACCGCAAGCCGGATCTGGTCGTCAGCGGCATCAACGACGGGGCCAATGTCAGCATCAACATCCTCTACTCCGGCACCGTGGCCGCCGCAGCCGAGGGAGCGCTGCTGGGTTGTCCGGCCATCGCGGTCTCCATGCGCCAGGGCCAGGAACGCGATTTCTCGCGAGCGGCCCGGCTCGCCCTGCCCATCATTCGCCGTCTCCTCGACAACGGGCTGGCAGCGGGACAGTTGATCAACGTCAACCTGCCCGACCTGACGCCCGGTGACCCGAAGGGCATTCGCGTCGTCCCGCAGGCAACACGCACCTTTCGCGACCGCTTCACCCGCCACACCGGCCCCGACCAGCTGGATTACTACTGGCTCAGCGGCGGGGACTTCGACTTCACCGAGAAACACGAGGCGGAAGGCGACCTCGATGCGGTCGACAACGGATACATCGCCATCACCCCTCTCCAGTTTGATCTGACCGAGTACGACCTGATGCGGCATCTCGCGACGCTGAAGTGGGAGCAGGACGTGGCCGAGCCATGCCTCCCCGACGGCCCGTGGCAGACGGCGGGCCAAACGCCGAACGCCAATCGCTGACCAATGGGAGTTGACTGTCCCATCCCGGGCGTTGAGAGGAGAGCCGACACCCCGCCCCGGTTGCCGCAGCCCGCTGGTCGGCGGTTGGAGCCGGTTGCCCCGCGGGGCGAATGCGGCTATGGTACGCGCGATGGGTTCGCTCAATACCATCATCGAGTTCGAAGGGCCGGTCGTCGATGTTCGCCGCCGCTGGTGGGCGGCCCACAAGACGGCCGCAGCGGCTATCGGCCTGGATGGCCCGCCGGAAGAGGAGTTCTGGCGCCTGGTGCGCAAGGGCTCGCCCGATGGCATGATCATGCGGCATGCACGGCCGCAGCAACTGCTCGAATACACCCGCATCCGGACCGAGCAGCAGGACAGTACTGCCCTGATGGCCCTCGATGAGCCCCAGCCCGTTCTGAAGGAGAACCTCCGGGTCCTCAAACAGTTGGGAACCTGCCGCCTGATCACCACCTGCCGCAACCAGGAGGGCATCAACGCGACGCTGGACCGCCTCGATGTCTGGATGTGTTTCGAGCGCCGCATCATTCTGCCCGAAGACCGCAACCGACGACTGTCCCTACTCAGGGAACTGGCCGCCGGATACTCTTCGACCCTGGCGATTGTCGGCTCCGTACCGGTCGCTTTGGCCGCCGCCAACGCTGGCTGCCGATGCGTGGGCCTCAAGGATGGCCTGGCCTACCCGAGCAACCTCCGCCAGGTCGGTGTTGACGCGTTCTTCGACACGCTCGACGCGCTCACCGACGCGGTCATCTCGCGGCACGCTGATCTCCAACGCATCGGGTTGCACTTCTGATTCACCCGCTCCCGGCAACCGGTCGGGCCGCTTGTTGCCCAGCTTAACATCGACCGTCGGCGTACATTCCGGCGACTGAACACTGGTTATCCAACCGGGCGTTCTCGGCTCCAGGTCGGTGTCGGCACCCTCCATCTGTTGACTCCCACCGCTCGATCCTGCTCTTCGTCAACCGCTTGATTCTGGGCAGTCCGGTCGGTATACCCATGTTCGAACCGGGTCCGCGCCGACCCGAAGCGGACATGATGTCACAAGATCCTACCCATCGGTTTGCGAAAGGAGATGGAGACAATGGCCAAGGCCTGCAACGTCGCCCTGATCGGTCAGGGATTCATGGGACGGACACACAGCAACGCATATCTGAAGGTCAGCAAGTTCTTCAACGATCTGCCGCTCAACCCGGTCATGCACACGGTGTTCGGCATGCCGGAGGAGAAGCCGGAGGCTTTCGCTCTGCGATGGGGCTGGAAGAACTTCAAGACCAACTGGAAGGAAGCGATTGCCGATCCGGAGGTGAACTACGTTGACGTCGTGACCCCGAACTACATGCATAAAGAGCCGGCGATGGCCGCCCTCGCCGCCAAGAAGCCGGTGGCCTCGGAGAAGCCGATTGCCGGCACGCTGGCCGACGCTCGGGAGATGGTTGAGGCCGCCAAGAAGGCCAAGGTGAAGACCTTCGTCTGGTACAATTACCGCCGCTGCCCGGCGGTGGCGTTGGCTCATCAACTGGTCCAGGAAGGCCGGCTCGGGCAGATCTACCACGTTCGCGCGATCTACCTGCAGGACTGGGGGGGCCCGGAGACCCCGTTGCTCTGGCGGTTCAAGAAGGAGCTGGCCGGCAGCGGCGCCCACGGCGACCTGAACGCTCACATCGTGGACATGTCCCGCTTCATCACCGGCGACGAGATCGTCGAGGTCAGCGGTGCGATCGCCGAGACGTTCATCAAGGAGCGGGTGATTCCGTCGCAGGGTTCGGCCGGCGGTATTGCCGCGGGAGCGAAGGGAGGCTTGAAGAAGGGCAAGTCCACCGTTGACGACGCGGTTCTGTTCCTGGCCCGGTTCAAGAAGGGCGCGGTTGCCAGCTTCGAGGCCACCCGCCTGGCCACCGGCTGCAAGAACCAGAACGGGATCGAGGTTCACGGCGACAAGGGCGCCATCCGGTTCCGCTTCGAGGACATGAACTACCTGGAGTTCTATGACAACACGCTGGAGAAGAAGCTCCAGGGCTGGAACAAGATCATGTGTACCTCTGGCGGGAACCATCCATACGTTGGGAACTGGTGGCCGGACGCCCACATCATCGGCTACGAGCACGGCTTCGTGAACCAGGCCAGCGACATCATGCGGGTGCTTGGCGGCCAGAAACCGGTCGTGCCGATCCCCGACTTCGCCGACGCCTACGAGACCCAACGTGTCCTCGAGGCCGCTCTGCTCTCGGCCGAGAACCGCTGCGCGGTCAAGATGAGCGAGGTGAAGTAGAGGCCGGTGCTGGTGCGGGGCCGGCGAGTGCGCTCAGTTTGGGTTTGCCCCCCGGTCGTTGCTGGCTGTCCCGCTGGTGAGGTCGCAAGCGGGACGGCTTCTGCGTCCGATTGGGTACGGCTCGGGCGAGGGCCCTGGGCTGGTGCTGCCGCCCTTCCCTGAATCCCAACTCAAGGCTTGGCAGGCATTTGCGGCGTTCTCGCCTGGTTTGCTGGCCATGCCTTCTGCAGAAACAACGTTTGCGCCAAACGAACCCAATGAGCGGTCGGTGGCGATCCGTTGACCGCCAGCGGTTGGCCAAGGGGGAAGGCGCTGACCTTTGAGCCTATCCCAGCGGGTTGCGTGAGACAGCGAAGCTGCTTGAAGCAGCGCTGGCGCGACCGGGGTGCCGCGTGTCCTGAGATCGGTTCCACCCCAATACAGGGTATGAGGGTCGGGTGCCCTCGGCGGGTTTGGCGGCCGTGTCGCTGATCAAGTCTTGCCCGTGCGGCACGCACCGTCCTGGGATGGGGACTGGTGGTCAGTCACGCCCGTTGACCTGGTATGCCCCGCGCCAGTCGTTGAGGCGGATGCGGCAGAGATCGCGGAGCATGCGACTGCCGTCGCGGAGGAGCGAGACGCGGCTGTCGTGCACGTGGTTCCAGCGTACCGGGAGTTCAACGACTCGGAGGCCGGATTTGGCCGCCAGATAGAGCAGTTCGACGTCGAAGGCGAAACGTTCGATTTTCTGGAGGGCGAAGATTGGGGTGATGGTCGTTCGGCGGAAGGCCTTGAAGCCGCACTGGGTGTCGCCCAGGTCGAGTCGGGTGATCCAGCGTACCATGTAGTTGAACAGCCGCCCCGAACCGCGCCGGACGCGGCTCTGGGGCGTGCCGATCATTGACGGATTCACTGCCCGGGAGCCGATGGCCAGGTCACAAGTGCCCTCTTCGATGGGGCGGATGAGGTGCAGGGCTTCGGAGATGGGAGCGGACAAGTCCGCGTCGGTGAAAAGGACGATATCTCCGCGGGCGTGGTTGAAGCCGGTGCGGACGGCCGCCCCCTTGCCGCGGTTGGTTCCCTGCCGGACGAGTGTCACGGGCGGGTCCTGGGGGAGGAGTCGCGAGCGGAGCGCCTCGACCAGATCTGGGGTCGCGTCCGTGGAGCCATCGTCCACCACGATCACATCGACGGGCCGCCCATAGGGGCGGGCGAAGGCGAGGATCTCGCCCAGGGACGATTCAATGCAGTCGGCCTCGTTGTAGGCGGGCACAATAATGGACAACGACTCGTTCATCGCCGCGAGAGGATCCCCACCATCATCAACAGACCGATGCCGCTCAGCGAGGCGATCAGCCCATGTTGGAAGCTTGCCGGCTCGAACCGGAACGTCACCTGGTGCTCCCCTGCGGGCACTGAGACGCCGCGGAAGATCCCGTTGACCTTCCACAACTCGGCTGGGTTACCGTCCAGATAGACGTTCCAGCCGGGATAGTGGAGGTCACACCATACCAGCATCTGTCGGCGGTTCAAGGAGACCTTGGCTGTAGCGGAGGAGAAGCCGTAGTATTCGATCGTCACGGTGGTGCTGTGGGCCTCACCTGGCTCAGCCAGGGCTTGTGCGCGGTCGGCCGGTGCCTCCGCCACCGCGGTTTGAGCGAGATCCAGTTGGCCGCTCTTGAGGCGAGCCAGAGCCGCAGCGAGGGAGTCTACCGCTTCCACCCGATCCACGAGGAACGCGCGTGGCAGCTCCTTTTCGGGGCGAACGCGGTAGAGCTTGACGTTGCCGGGCAACGGCACCTCCTGCCAGTCTGGATGCTCGAAGGGCTTAGCCGACATGAGATACCGAATCCCGAGCAGTGGCAGGAGGGGTGAATCGAGGGCCTTTTTCCGCTCGATGGTCATGATGATGTTGTACATGAGCAGGTTCTGCGGCTCGATGGCCTTCATGAATTCCGCGAAGTCGGTGAGGATGATCGAGTCATAGCCCCCGTAGTCCTGGAGGCCGTAGAGGCCCGGCTGGTTGGCATAGAAGACCTTCTCGGGGCCGAACCGACCGACGCGGAACAAGCCCTTGTCTTCCTGCATGTGCTGGATTGAGGCTGGGACGCGGCCGAGGACGGCTGGATCCGCGTGGGTATTGAAGGAGAAGCTAGCCTGCCCGAGGTCGAGGGCCACCAGGGACAGGGCCGCCAGGGAGACGGCCGGGGCGGCGTGCGGCCTGTGCGACTGCCACCAGGCCGTCGCCAGGGTCGTGGTCGCGATGAGCACGAGCGTTCCGAGCCGCCAGCCGTTGAGCCACAGCAGGCCGGCCAGATCGGCGGGTGCCTTGAACACACCCCGGGCTCGGGTATCGGCGGTCAACAGGGAGGCGGCCAGCGACTCCATAGGTTCCGGTAGGAAGAACAAGGCGCTTGTCCCGGCGAAGACGGCCACTCCGAACACCACGAGGAGCGTGGCCACCTCGCGGCGAGTCTTTCCAGTCGCGGCCACGAGCCGGTCGTACCAGTACTGAGCCCCGGTCGCGGCCAGGTAGGTTCCCGCGAAGACCGCCAAAAGGAGCCACCGGTACGGCGTGCGTACCTGATCAGCGCCGGGAACGAGGTGGAAGAACGCCCGGTAGACGGGTGTCACCAGGGCGAACGCCAGGGCCAGGGCGATCAACAGGCAGAAGAAGAGTCGCTCCCGAGCGGGCACCCAGAGTCCCAGCAGGGCAAACGCCAATGGAATCACGCCGAAGTACCAGCCTGACTCAACGTAGTTCTTCGGCCCGAAGTAGTGGAAGTCGTCACCCGTGGCGCTGGTGATCGGATGCCAGGCGTGATCATGCAGGTCCAAGGACTCGTGCCTGGCCGGATTGCCGAACGCGTCGGGCACGACCAGGGTGAGGAGTTCGCGGGGCCACAATGCGCTGGTCCTGGCGGTCTCCCAGCTTCCCTGACCCGCCCGAACGTTGCGTTTCATCACTTCGAGGAAGGGCAGGATCTGCGGAGCGGATATCACGGCGGCCATGAAGGCGACGGCGGCCACCTTACCCAGGAAGATGCCGCACCTGGAGGCTGACCGATGCCGTGCCGCCAGGCGAACGCCGGCCACTATGGTGAAGAGCCCGCAGGCCGCGAACGAGTAGAATGCGATTTCGAAGAAGCCTGACAGGATGGGCAGGGCAAACAGCAGCGAACCGAGGAACAGGCCGCGGAGCCTGCCTCCCGACGCGCGCGGCTCGGCCATGACATCGATCCAGAGGAGCATGAGTGGGAGCCAGATGATCGAGCCGAGCAGCATAGGCCACAGCACGCGTACGGCCAGGAATCCGCCCATCGCGAAGGTGACGCCACCGACCGCGGCTCCGAATTCCCCGGCGCCGAAGCGGCGGAAGAGCAGGTAGGTGAACACTCCGCCGAGGAGCAGATGCAGCCAGGTGAAGATCGCGTAGGCGTGGAGCACGGGGGCGAACCAGGACACGGCCCAGAAGATCGCGTTCAACGGGTAGAACGTGGACGCCTGCCCGGTGGTGTAGATGGGATGGCCGCAGAAGCTAGCCGGGTTCCAGAGGGGCAGTTCGCCGGCGGCCAGGCTTCGCCGCTGGAACTCCTTCCAGGGGAGGTTCTCGTTGACCATATCGCCGATCAATGCGTTGTGGACGGGCCCTGGGTCAGCCGGCTGGTGAGGCGGATTGTGGGCCACGATGTCGAGCGGCATGAGGACTTTGCCGCCGAAGATCGACGGCCCGAGCCAGATCGCGAGGGCGAGAGCCAGGAATAGCGCGAAACGCGGCGTTGTCCACTTCAAGCGAGGCTACCTTGCGGCGAACCGACCCACCCACGGGCGGACCCGTGGCTCCATACGTGCGGACATTCTAACGGGGTGGGGCTGGAGATGCACGCGACCTGCGGTTATCAGACCGTCCATCGACCTCCGACCGCCGACGTTTGCCTTTCGGCAGGCTGGGGGACGGTTCACCCCGGGGAGTTGAAGCCTTGATTCGATCGTGCCGATGTCAAGACAGAAGGGGCGACGTGATCTGATCGATCATGGACTGTTCTGACGAGACGACGCGATGCCAGAGAAACTGCACACGTTCTTACTTGACGAGTCCCGAGGGGACCTGGAGTCTTTCCGGAAGCCGTTCGATGATCAGGAGCAGCTTCAGGTGGTGGGTCTATGTACTCGCCTACGGGAACTCCAGCCGCACATCCAGTGCTCGCGCATTGACGTGATGATCGTGAATCTGGATACCCCTGATGAGAAGACCGGCCCAGCGGCGGTGCAGCGCATCGCCGAGCTGAATCCCCGATGCGGCATCATCGGCGTCAGCAAGAACAAGCAGTCGGACGCCATCATGTCGGCGATGCGTTCGGGGTGCTGGCGGTTCGTTCACTGGCCGATTGACCCGACCGACCTGACCGCTGCTCTGGACCACATCCGGCGGATCCGCATGCCGCAGCGTGACACCTGCCAGTACATCTGCGTGATGGCATCGGCCGGAGGCGCCGGGGCGACCACGCTGGCCACGAACCTCGCGGTTGAACTGGCAACTGTTGTTGAGAGCCGCTGTGCCCTGATTGATCTTGACCTCGAGTTTCCGGAAGTTGCCGCGGCCTACGACTTCCGACCCTCGCACAGCATCATGGACCTTTTGGCGAGTGACACCGAGATTGACCGGATGCTTGTCGAGCAGGCCATGGAGCACCTGCAGTGCAACGTATCGATCCTGCCCGGCTCGGAGGGCATCGGCAACCCGTGGGATATCGCCCCAGAGCGGATTCAGGGGCTGCTCCGGGTGCTGAGCGACATGTTTCCGTTCGCGGTCCTGAGCATGCCGCGCACGCTATCGCCCCTGGCCGCGGAAGCCCTGGCCGTTGCCCATCGGGTGTTCATCGTCAGCCAGCTTTCCGTTCCTCATCTCCGTAACGCCCTGTTCATCCACGACAGGTTGGCCGAGATGAGCCTTTCGAAGGATGGGATCGACCTGGTTCTGAATCGCTGCGACTCCGCTTTTGAGCGGATCGCCATCGAGGATGTGGAGGCCAAGCTCGGGCGGCCGGTGTACGCCCGCATTCCCAACGACTACAAGAACGTTTGCGCCGCCCGCGACCACGGGCGAATGCTCATGGCCTACTGCCCCACCAGTCGGGTGCGTCATGCGATCGTGGACATCGTCAAGCGTCTGGTCCGCGAGCAGATCGGCGAACCCTCGGTCAAGTCCGATGGTGGCTCGAGGCTTGGTTCGCTGCTGGGTCTGTTCCGCAAGCCGCGTGAGACGGCTCCGCAACCGAGCGAGGCGTGCAGCTGCCCCTGACGGGCCGGCGCGGGTCGGCACCGGAATTTCAGCCTGACTGCGAGAGCCGATGAAGAGCGGTCCCTGGCTTCCCAGCCTTGCCGCCGTTTGCCTCTTGGCGGGTATGGGTTGGCCAGCCGGCCGGGGCGGGCTCGTAGGTCCCATTCCAGCAGGGATACGAGAACCTGGGCATGTTCTGATGCGACGAGTTCGCTCGCGGGGAGCTGCAGCGATGCGGAGAAAGGGGCGCGGATCGGGATCGCCCCGGGGTGGCCGACCGGCCCGGGGATTCGCCCTCGGCGGGAAGGGTGGCTGAAGCGACCTTGCGACAGGCCGGCGGTCATCCGCATAGACAGGCTGACCTTCTTTCCGAAGCCGCGGTCGAGTTTGCCGCCCGATTAGTCACCGGCCGATCACGTCTCGGCCCGGGAAAACGCTTGTCTTGGGAGGGAGAAAGCGTATACTGGCAGAATGGTACCCGAGCGAAGTGTTTCGGGCATGACTGGGGGCGTCGGCCTGGCAGAGGAAGGGAGCTTTTTCCGCAGGGCCGCATCCCACCCAAAAGCGAGAGGCATGGGCACTTCCGAACCATGAGCTTCGCTCTGCAGGTTGACGAGTTCGCCGGTGAGCCTGGCCGGGCGGAATCGCCAACCTGACCATTCGTATTTGAGAAGATTCGTCGACCGGCCTCCCGAGACAAGCCTGGAAGTTGAGGGGGAGGTCACCTGAGCACGCCGGAAATGGAGGAGAAACGCCATGCGATGTGGAATCTGTTCTTGGTCACTGTTCGCGTCAGGACTTGCTCTGCTGCTGGTTGCACTGCCCGGTGTTACCCAGGCCGCGGACTGCAACGGCAATGGCATTGACGATCATCTTGACCTGCAGCCGTCCGGCTTCGGCTTTGCCGCGGCCGTCCACTACGCGGCTGGCGATTATGCCAAGCACGTTGCCGCGGCCGATCTTGACGGGGACGGCGACCTCGACCTCGCGGTGGTCAATCAGGAAGCCAACACCATCAGCGTCTTCAAGAACAACGGGAACGGCACCTATGCGGCGAGGGTGAATTACGCCGTAGGCGACACGCCGGTCTGGATTGTCGCCGCGAAGCTGGACGGGGACGCCGACATTGATCTGGCTGTGGCGAACAACGTGTCCGACAACGTGTCGATCCTCAAGAACAACGGCAATGCCACGTTTGCGGCGGCGGTGAACTACCCTGTTGGGGACGCCCCGACGTCGCGCGGCCCGGCGACAGCTGTTGCCGCGGCTGAGCTCGACCTCGATGGGGATGTCGATCTGGTGGTGACCGTCGCCGGTATCACCGGTCATTACGTTTCGATTCTGCGGAACGACGGGAATGCCGCCTTTGCGGCTCCCGAGAACATCTATGTCGCGGGCATGCCCGATTCGCTGGTGGTTACCGATCTGGACGGCGACGGCGACCCGGACGTGGCCGCGACCACGGGCTCCTACAACAAGGTGGCGGTGCTCAAGCACAACGGAGTCAGTTCGTTGTCATGGCCGGTGTACTATTCCTGCCCCGGCGGCTGGCGGGTTACGGCCGGCGACCTGGACCAAGACGGCGACGCGGACCTGGCGGTCACGGGGTATTGGACTGACAGGTTGTCCATCCTTCTGAACACCGGTACAGGTCTCTTTGGGGCACCCATCGACTACACAACCGGTGAAGGCCCGGAAACGCCCACGGTCGGGGACTTCGACGCCGACGGCGACCTCGATGTGGCCGTACCCACCGAGATCGACGGTGAAGTATCGATCTTCCGGAACAACGGTGATGGCACCTTGGCCGCCCCGCTGAATTATGCGGTTGGGACCACGCCGTCCTGTGCGACGGCCGCGGACCTCGACGGGGATGGGATCCTTGACCTGGCGGTTACCAATGCGGGATCGGACAACGTATCGGTGCTGATCAACCAGACGCAGCCGCCGTTCAGCCAGGACTGCAACCGCAACAACAGGCCTGACGAGTGCGACATTGCCGCGGGCACGGCGCAGGACTGCAACCAAAACGGGATCCCGGATTCGTGCGACATCGCTGGAGGCGCCGAGGACGACTGCAACCACAACGGCGTTCCGGACACCTGTGATCTTCGGGTTACGCTGTCGTTTTCTAAGCCAAAAACGATCCCGACCGGCAATGGCGCTCACGGCCTCTCCCTGGCCGACATCAACCAGGACGGTCATGCGGACCTGGTGGTGTCGAACTACGCCGCGGACAACGTTTCCCTGCTGCTCAACAACGGATTCGGCAAGTTCACGACGAGCACTCAGTCGCCCCTGACTGCAGGCAACTCACCGTATGGTGTTGCGGTCGGCTTGCTGAACGGAGACATGTACCCTGACATTGTCACCTGCAACTACAACGACGACACCGTGTCGGTCTTCCTCACGGGCAAGACCGGCAAGTACGGGGCGCAAGTCACCTACCCTGTGGGAAATGCCCCCTTCGGGGTTGCGATCGGCGACGTGACCGGAGACGGCGACAATGACATTGTGACGGCCAACTACCTGGATGACAGCGTGTCGGTGCTCAAGAACCTTGGCACGGGGACATTCCAGGTTCCATCGACCGACTACGTGGTCGGAAGCCGGCCGGTCGCGGTAGCCATTGCCCGTCTTGACGCCGGCTCCGCCCGGGACCTGGCGGTGGCCAACTTCCTTTCCGACGACGTGACGATCCTGCGGAATGCCGGGCTGGCTGGCTTCGTGACGGTGGGCACCTACGACGCGGGCAACGGCCCCCGGGGCTTTGCGGTGCAGGATCTCGACGCGGACGGCGACCTGGACCTGGCCGTCCCGAACGCTGACACCTCGCAGATGACCGTGCTCTACAATGCCGGCAATGCGACCTTTGCCAACTCGCGGTCATTCGTGGTGGGTTCTTCTATCTCGCCGCTGAACCCGCAAGGCATTGCCGCCGCGGACCTGGACAAGGACGGCGACGCGGACATTATTACTGCCAACCGCGGCACGGACGACGTTTCTGTGCTGTTGAACTACGGCAACGGCACGTTCCTTCCGGCCGTTCAGTTTGCTGCGGGGGATGGACCCGTCGCGGTTGTCGCCTGGGACTTCAGCGGCGACGGCTACCGTGACCTGGCGATCGCCAACGTCAACTCCGACGACGTATCGATTCTGGCCGGCGACCCGTTGCCGCCGGATGATCCGGACTGCAACAGCAACCAGGTACCCGACTCATGCGATATCGCCGCGGGGACGGTTCAGGACCAGAACCACGACGGCGTGCCCGACGTCTGCCAGATCGCGGCCGACTTCAACACAGACCTGGACGTCGACAGGAACGATCTGGCCAAGCTGATCCACTGCATTACTGGACCGACCATCGCCTACGACCCGCTGGCGTTGCCTTCCGGCTGCACGCTGTCCCCTGACGGATTTGGTCGCATTGCGGCCGACTTTGACCGCGACGGCGATGTCGACCAGCGGGACTTTGGGGCCTTCCAGAAATGCTACAGCGGGGAGGACATCGTTGCTGATCCGTATTGTGCGGACTGACGACGGCAAGTGTTTTCTCCTCCCGGCCAGGAGGGCCGGTCGGGCAACGGGGTCAATCGGGGTGAAGCCGCGCAAGCCGCGATGTTGTCTGGAGGCGAGGTCGGGGAGAGCTACCCGCTTCCCGGGGAGAGGACCCGAGTGGCCCTGAGACAATAAGTCCAGCAAGACCGCAAGGCCCAACTTTGTGGGCCAGGATCGCGTACAATACCGCGGAGTGTCCGTGCCGCCTGGTCGTCGCTCGCACGCGGACGAAAGGTGGAAGCGTCATCGGGGGACATCGCAGAGGAGCTCTGAGGAGGTTTGGGATTTGAAGGGACGCACGTATACCCGAAGGCAGGCGATCCGGTCAGGTGTGGCGGCGAGTCTTGCAGCCGCAGCGAGTTCGACCACTCGGGCAGCGACCTACCCGACCACGAACCCAGCCCGTTCCGAGGTCGGCAACATCATCTTCATGGTGGCCGACGGGATGAGTGCCGGTGTGCCGTCCATGACCGAGTTGCTCTCGCGTCGGGCCCGAGGCCGGGGTACGCACTGGTACGATCTGCAGCAGCATCCGGAAACGACGTGCGGGTATTTCGAGACCCACTCGCTCAACTCGCCGGTGACGGACTCGTCTGCGGCCTCGAGTGCCTGGGGCAGCGGCTCGCGGATTTTCAACGGGGCGCTCAACAAGCTGCCCGACGGCACGAATCTCACGCCTATTGCGATGCTAGTCAAGGACACCCGTCGGCGTGTCGGGCTGGTCACGACGACCACGATCACTCACGCGACTCCGGCCGGTTTCGCCGCCGTGGAGAAGGCCCGCAGCAGCGAGGATGAGATTGCCGAACAGTATCTGGACCGGGTCGATGTGCTCATGGGTGGCGGTTTGGAGTTCTTCAAGGCCGACCGCCGCAAGGATGAGAAGGATCTCATCGATGCCTACCGGGACAAGGGCTACGCGTACTGGGATCATCGGCAGCAGGTTGTGGACGGCAGCCACCCGGAGAAGGTACTCGGGTTGTTCGAGTCGGGTCATCTGCCCTATGCCATCGACCGCCAAAATCAGGAGAATCTGGCCGCGAAGCTGCCCACGCTGGCGGAGATGACCCGGGCCGCGCTAAACAGCCTGGCGCCTTCGCCGAACGGTTTCTTGCTGCAGATTGAAGGTGGGCGGGTGGATCATGCGGCGCACGCCAACGACGCTGCGGCGCTCCTATGGGAACAACTCGCGTTTGATGATGCGATCGGGGTGGTTCGCGACTTCCTGGCCGGTCACCCGGAGACGCTGGTGGTCATCACCACCGACCACGGGAACGCCAACCCCGGTCTGCGTGGCATGGGATCCGGTTACTCCGATACGGAGAAGTGCTTCGACATTCTGGCTGGCGTTCGGGGTTCGTTCGACGTTCTGCAGCAGGAGCTCAAGCGGGCCGCCCGCGATTCGGGCGGGTTGCGTGATGCGATCGTCGAGGTGGTTCGATCCACATGCGGCATCGAGCTTGCCCGGAAGGACGCTGACACGGTGGTCTCGATCGTTGCGGGCAAGCTGCCCTACGAGGCCAACAAGCAACTGGCCAATGCCCACGGTCTGCTTGGTCAGATCCTGGGGAACTACACGGGGGTGGGCTTCAACGGGACCAAGCACACCGAGGATCTTGCCCCGGTTCTGGCCTTGGGCGCGGGCCGCTCACAGTTCAGCGGCCTGCTTCGGAACACGGACGCGTTCGTCCGGATGACCGGGGCATTCGGCATCGAGTACCGAAACCCCTCGATGACCGCTGCCAGAGCCCGGGCCTACCTTTCACAAGCGCCGGAGGTGGATCCCGTCCACTGGGCATGAGCACGCGGCGGGCACGGGCCCGTCTGGCTGGGGCCGAGCTTCGGGATCGGGGGGTTGCTGCCGAAGGCTGGGCGCGGTCCTACCGAACCGTGATGTCCATGCCGATATCCAGGGCCGGGGCGGAATGGGTGATGGCCCCGACGGCGATCCGCTCGACGCCGGTGGCGGCGATCTCGCGGACGGTCTCCAGGTTGACTCCCCCCGAGGCCTCGAGCTGCGTGCGGCCGGCCGGACCGGAGGCGTTGCGTCGTCGGACGGCCTCCTGGATCTGCTTGGGGCTGAAGTTGTCGACCAGGATGACGTCGATGCCGGGCACCTTGAGCAGTTCGTCGAGTTGGCCGAGCGTGTCCACTTCGAACTCGATGAAGTCGGGGCGGGGATCCAGCTGTCGGCATCGATCGACCACCCGCCCGGCGGCGGCGGCCAGGCCGGCCACGGCCACACCCGTCAGATGGTTGTCCTTGATGAGCACCGCGTCGTGCAGGCCGATCCGGTGATTAAAGCCGCCGCCACAGCGGACCGCGTACTTGTCCAGCAGCCGCCAGCCGGGAATGGTCTTGCGTGTATCGTAGATCCGGGCCTTTGTGCCGGCCACGGCGTCCACGAACCGCCGCGTCAGCGTTGCCACGCCGCAGAGCCGTTCGAGGAAGTTCAGCAGTGTCCGCTCGATACCCAGCAGCAGGGGCAGCGGTCCATTGAGCACGGCAATCGGCGTGGTCGGGTGGATTCGATCCCCGTCCGCGAGTCGCGCGTTGACCTTGAGCTGCTCCGGATGGGCGTCGGCCAGCATGTCGAGCAGAGCTCGCCCGGCGAACACGCCCGGCTGGCGGGCGTTCAGATGAGCCGTGCCTGCCATCGGCCGATCGAACGCCACCCGCGTGGTCACGTCGAGATCGGCCCCGTCTTCCTGCAGAGCCTGATGCCACAAGATGGCCAGATGGGCTCGGTCCACGATGGGTTGGGTGCTTTCGCTCATTGCCTGAAATGCTTGCTCCTCGGTTTCCAGAATGATGGCCTGCCCTTCCGTCGTTGAGTCGGGTCAGGCTCCTCGTCGTCTTGGCCAGTTTCGTCTTTCCTGAAGGCGATCTCGGTCTGCCGGCCGGCGGTATCTTTGCCCCCTGTTTCCAGCCTGGGAACCGCCTGCAGCTCGCGCAGCCGGTCGCGGAGCATGGCCGCCCGTTCGAAGTCGAGTTTCTCGGCCGCCTCGAGCATTTCTTCCTCGACCTTGGCGATCATCTCGTCGCGATCATACTCATCCTCGCTCGCCCTGACCGCTTCGCGAGCCACCCGGCGTGCGGAGATTTCCTGCTCCAGTGAGTTGCGGATGGCCTTCTTGATCGTCTCCGGCTCAATGTGATGCTCCTGGTTGTACCTGATCTGTAGCTCGCGGCGGCGGTTGGTTTCGTCGATAGCCCGTTGCATGCTGGGCGTCATTTTGTCGGCGTACAGAACGACCACGGCGTTCACGTTGCGGGCGGTACGGCCGATCATCTGGATCAGGGACGTCTCGCTGCGAAGGAAGCCCTCCTTGTCGGCATCCATGATCGCGACCATGGACACCTCTGGAAGGTCGAGCCCTTCGCGGAGCAGGTTCACGCCGACCAGCACGTCGAAGTTGCCCCGCCGCAGGTCATTGAGGATTTCGACTCGCTCCAGGGTTTCGATATCGCTGTGCAGATAGCGGCCGCGGAAGCCCTTCTGATCGATGTAGGCCGAGAGGTCCTCGGCCAAGCGTTTGGTCAGGGTGGTTACCAGGACGCGTTCGCCGGCGGCCACCCGGCCCTCGATGCGCTTGAGCAGATCGGGGACCTGTCCGCGAGCCGCCGCGACCTCGATGGCCGGATCGACCAAGCCGGTAGGCCGGATGATCTGCTCGACAATCTCGCCGCCGCATCGTTCGAGTTCGTAGGGCCCGGGTGTGGCACTCACGAACATGGTCTGGTTCCACATGCTCTCGAATTCCTCGAACCGCAGGGGGCGGTTGTCGAGGCACGAGGGCAGCCGGAATCCGTGTTCGACCAGGACCTCCTTGCGGCTGCGGTCGCCGGCGAACATCGCTCGAAGCTGGGGCACGGTCGCGTGTGATTCGTCGAGGATCAGCAGGAAATCCCTGGGGAAGTAGTCGATCAGGGTGTACGGCCGGGAACCCGGCGGCGTGCCGTTGAAGTGCCGGGAGTAGTTTTCGATGCCGCTGCAGTAGCCGACCTCGCGGATCATCTCGAGGTCGTACTTGGTCCGAGCCAGCAACCGCTGGGCTTCGAGCAGCTTGCCCAGCCGGCGGAGTTCCATGACCCGGAGGTCCAGCTCCGCCTGAATGGTTGCCAGGGCGGCTTCTTTGCGGTCCTCGGGCATGACGTAGTGGACGGCGGGGAAGATGAAGATCTGGTCCTGCGAGGTAATCGTCTCGTTGGTCAACGAATCGATCAGGTCGATGCGGTCGATCGCGTCGCCGAAAAACTCGATGCGGTAGGCGAACTCCTCGTCGCCGGGGTGAAGTTCGACCACGTCGCCGCGCACCCGGAATTTGCCCCGCCGGAAGTCGATATCGTTACGGCTGTACTGCAGATCGACGAAGCGTTTGAGCAGCTCGTCGCGGTCCATGGTATCGCCGACGCGGATTGGAATGACGCTCCGCTTGAAGTCTTCGGGCGAGCCGAGGCCGAAGATGCAGGACACGCTGGCCACGATGACCACGTCGCGTCGCGAGGCCAGCGAAGTCGTCGCCTTGAGCCGCAGTCGGTCGAGGTCGTCGTTGCGCGAGGCGTCCTTCTCGATGTAGATGTCCCGCTGCGGAATGTAGGCCTCGGGCTGGTAGTAGTCGTAGTAGCTGACGAAGTACTCGACGGAGTTCTCGGGGAACAGCCCGGTGAACTCCTCGTAGAGCTGGGCGGCCAAGGTCTTGTTGTGGCTGATCACCAGCGCCGGCCGGTTCAGATTACGGATCACGTGGGCCATGGTGAACGTCTTGCCCGAGCCGGTCACCCCGAGCAGGCACTGGTTTCTCTGGTCGGCCTGATACGCCGCGGTCAGCTTGGCTATGGCCGCCGGCTGATCCCCCGCCGGCTCGAACGAACTGTGGATCTTGAACTCGGACATCCTGAATGACCTATCCTTCACTCAGATCGAGCGCACGCCAGGCGAACCCGCGTGCCTGAACCGCTCGGATCAGATCATAGACGCCGGAACGATGCGGTTCAAATCGGCGCTGGCACAACAGACCGTGGTATTCAGGATGGATCGAGATCCGCCAACCCGGAGGGCGACGGCCAGTGGATGGCCGAGGCATCCTGAGCCCGAGATGGCCCTCCTTTTACCACTACCGGTACGCGCGTATCTCGAACACCCGGGCCGAAGGATCGCCCCAGGAGGCCTTCACCAGCAGGCGAATACCCGACGCCGTCGCAGGCTCGAACGTGTGGACGCGCTTGCGCTGGTAGTTGCCCTGGACTGAAGCGACGCTCCGCTCCTTGTCGCCGTCGAGCAGGAACAACTCGTAGTCCCGCACCGTCTCGGGCTGCGGCCCGCGGATCATGCGGGCGTCGAAGCTGTCGCTGTGGCTCAGCGTCAGCTTGCGGATAAGCGCGGTATCGAAAGTCAGGTGGACCTCCCGCACGAGCTTCGGCGCGTCAAACCGCAATTCAAGCCACTGGGGCATTGGCCTGGCGGGATCGGACATCCAGCGGTTGGACTTATCGTAGACCACGCGATGGACGCCGTTTACGACGTTGGCCGCCGGGCCGACCGGCGTTTCACTGGACGCTCGCACCGTCGCCTTCCGGGCCAGATCGGCCGGATCGGCATTCGATGCACCCACGAGGTAGGCATCGTCCTTGAGCAACTGCTGGCGAAGGTCCTCGATTCCCTCACGCCTGAGTTGTCGTATCGAGCAGCCGCGTTTGACGCACATGGCGGCGGCCGTACCAACTGCCTGCCCCATGGTGCTGCACGTACCCATGACCCGCGTGGTGCCGAAGGCCACGTGGCTGACGCTGATGTTACGACCGGCGAGGAGCAAGTTGCTGACGTTGCGCGAGTACAAGCACCGGAATGGGATATTATACAGCGGTATGGGGATCGAAAGGAACGGCTTGTCCTTGCACAGGATACCTTCGGGGGGATGCAGATCGATTGGCCAGCCGCCCAGCGCGACCCCATCCTCGAAGGTCGCCCCCTTCTGCACGTCCTGCTGGCGAAGCACATAGTCGCCGATGAATCGCCGGCTCTCGCGCTTGCCGGGCAGGAAGCCGATCCAATCAAGCGCCCAGTTGGCGCTGTTAGGATGCTTGCCGCTGTTTTTGATGTGATCCCAGACTCCGAGGGCCATGGCCAGCAGTTGGTCGCGGATCCGTTCGTTGTCCTTGATCGTATCCAGTTCCCCGCCCCACTCGATCCACCAGAAACCGTACTCCCACGAACCGTGCCCGCGATGTGGCAGGTCGCTGCAATCCGGGAACCGCCGGATCCACTTTGGCGGCACGAAGGGCATTGGCCGCTCGTGCTTGCGGGTCATGAACATGATGGAGCTGCCGAGGGTCTTGCTGTCGGCGGTTTCCGGGGCGAGCGATTCGCCGTATTCCGCCTGGGCCTCGCGTCCCATGCGGAATTCCGCCCCCGCCTCGGCCGCCAACCGTCCATCCCCGGTGCAGTCGATGAAGAGCTTGCCCTGGACGGTGAAGGACTCCTCCGTGCTCTCCCGCGTTGCGAACAACCGGATGATCCGACCGGCGTCCATTTGCACACCCGCGCACGAGGTGTTCAGCAGCAGGGAGATGTTCGGTTCCCGCTTGACGGCGTCATAGAGGAGGACATCCCACATGCTTGGGGACCGTTGCGGATTCCGAACGGCGTCTTCGAGACGGAGTTCCTCGATGATCCCGGATTCCCGGGCGTCGGTTTTTCCCGCCTGACCCCCACCATCGGAGCCTACAATGTGCATACGGATTTCGCTGGATGCGTTGCCGCCCAGGACGGGGCGATCCTGTAGGAGCAGGACGGACACGCCGTTCCGTGCAGCCGCGATGGCGGCACAGACGCCGGCCATACCGCCACCGGCCACGATGACTTGGGCTTCCAGGCGTTGGGGGGTGACCAGGCGTCCGGACTGGGGCTGCCCGGACGGTTCTCCGCCGGCGAGGGGTTTCGCGACGGCGAGGGAGTTGCCCTCGAGTGCCCGACCGGTTATGGTAGCGGTGATCAAGCCGCCGGCTCCGGCCGTCCTGAGGATGTCTCGCCGCGTTACACTTTGCTCATGGCTTCGTTCAGTCATTGGTACACTCCTGCCGAAATCATAACCATCCGGGAGTGGGGACGGAACCACAGGCGATGCAACCGCACGGAAACAAGGGAGTTGTCTGATCATGTTGACTGATCGAGCAGAACGCCGACAAGGCAAGGTGTCCGCCCTGACGATGGCAGCAGCCCTTTGTTGTGCTGCCATAACGTTCATGTTGGTGGCGGGTTGTGGAGACTCGTTTTCCTCGGGGCCCGATCGAGAAGGCCAACAGGTGGCCGGACCGGACTATGATCAGCAGGTCGCCGAGTTGCGGAATGTTGTCGCTCAGGATCCCGGCAGCACGAAGAACCAGATTCGGCTGGCGGAGATCGAATCGAAGGCTGCGGACTGGCACTTCGCCCGGGCCGAGGAGTTCCGCGGCCAGAAGCGGTTGCGGGATGCACAGGTCGAGCTGGCAACTGCGCTGGATCTGGTACCCGCTCACCCCAAAGCCCTGACCATGAGGGTGGCGATCCAGAAGGAGCTTGAGCGGGCCGAGAATCTGGCCAAGCAAGCCCAGGCGGCGGTAGATCAGCAGGACTTCAAGACTGCCCGTCGGCTGGCCACCGAATCTGCGGAGCTTGACCCCGCCCTGGCGACTGCGACCCAGATCCGCGAGCAGGCGAGCAGTGCGGCGGTCAAGAACAACCTGGATGCGGCCGCCAAGGCCCTGGAAGCTCGCCAGTGGGACGGGGCGCTCGCCGCGGCGGCGAAGGTCAAGGAGTTTGAGCCCGCCAATGCGATGGCGGCGGCGATCGAGAAGCAGGTGGAGAGCCGCAGTGCGGCCATGCGCATGCTGGAGTCGGCCAGGGCGGCGATGGAGAAGAAGGACCACTCGGCAGCGATCAAGTTGTACGAGAAGGCCGCGAACCTGTGGCCGGAGAACGCCGAGTTGACCGGCGAGCGCGACCAAGCGATGCGAACGACGGTGGAGCGGGCGATAGCCCAGGCTGATGGCGAGGCAGCCAAGGATCGATATCCGGCGGCTCTGGGTGCGATTGATGAGATCCAGCCCGCGTTGCCGGGGCAAGAGGATTTTGCCAAGCGTCGGGCGGACCTTCACCAGCGTTGGAATCGCAGCGTGCTGGAGCGTTACGAGAAGCATGCCCTGGCGGGCGAGTGGGAGTTGGCCTGGGTCGCAGCCATCGAGGCGGCGGCGGTCGCCCTGCCCGGCAATCCGCAGAATATCCAGAACCTGAGTCGGGCGGAGGAGATGATTGGCCAGGCCCTTTCGTATCGCCTGAGCATTGTGCCGATGAGGACGCCGACGGTCTCACCGGAGGTGGCTCTCGCGGCATGCAGGCCCCTGGCGGACAGCATCCGCACGAGGAAGCCCAAACACGTTCAGTTGGCGGAGTTCGCCCTGCCTGGCTTGCCGATCGAGGAAAGCGATCTCTCGCCCCCGCCGGCCGCCCCCCCTTCGAGCCAGCCGGCTGGGGGGATACTGGCACGGAAGCTTCCCGAGGCTGACTTGGCCTTGCTGGTGGACGTCTTGGCGGGCCTATCGGACAGCAAGCTGGCCGGCCAGCCTGGAGCCGCCAAGTTCCTGGCCGGGCGGAAGAACATTCAGAATCCCGCGTATGCCACGGCCGAGGTCACGCTTCGCGAGGCCCGCAAGGTTCTCAACCAGGCGCGGTCGGAGGCCAAGCTGAATGAGAGGACGTGGGACGTGCCCGGGCGCCGGGCCCTGGCCAGTGAGCAGACTTTCGCGGAGCTCGCCGCCACCGGCTACTACGGCGGCGCGGCCAAGGAAGCGGCGGACCGCTACGCTGCCGCGGTCAAAGCCCGGGACGAGATTCCGCAATGGACGCAGGTGGACAACTGGCAGGAACACCAGTACCCGGTCCACCGGATCAGTCGTGAGGTTGACCTCCGGGTGCGGATGCGGCTGGTCGAGGTAGCCACGGCCAGAGTCATCTGGCAGGACGATGGGATCACCAGCCGGGCGAGCCACGCCGACACCCAGGTTGACGGCGATGCCGTCCACCACGTGACCGCGAAGGCCGCCAACCTGAAGGGCTCGCCTGAGCTCGTTGCCGAGGCCGTGGCGAAGGTTCTCCCTGCGTTGCAGGCCAAGGGGCGCGATGCAATCGCCCGCCGGCCGGCCTACTTCCTGGAGCAAGCCCGGAGCAGCTCCGGGGACGCCAGGATTGCCGCTCAAGTACGGTTCCTGTTCGACAGCGGTCCGGCGTGCAGCGAGGAGGAAGCCATGGCCGCGCTGACCGAGCTTTTTGGCGACCGGGCTTCCCCGAGCGGCGTCGACGCCTGCCAGCGGCTGGCCCTGGACCGGCTCAACCTCCGGTTTCCGGCAGCGGTCCGATCGCCTGTCGCCCTGGCCCGAGCCGATCAGCCCCAGAGCCAGCAAAGACCACCTTTAGCCTCCGGTCAGGCCGGGAGCCAGCGAAAGCCGTCCGCTCCCGAGGCGTCGGCAGCGAGAAGGGCGGCGCCGGCGAGGCCGGTCCCGGCCCCTCCGCCGAGCGATCGGGCCGCGGACATGAATGCGGGCCGGGTGTATCAGGGCATCGTGAGCCGGGATGATGATCGCTACCGGAAGGAGGTTCTGACCGCTGACGGGATCCTGGTGAAGCTCAAGGACATCGACGGTCCGCCGCTGGTCGCGGACGTCGAGGTGACGGTAGGCAGGATCACGACGCGGCAGAACGACCTGCCGATTGGGACGCGGATGCTGATCCGAGGTGTCTCCGGCCGGCGATATGAGCTGGTCGTGCAGGCTTTGGACCGCAAGAGTGAGACGATGTGGTTCACCATGCAGCAGACGACGCTCGAGTCGCTGCCGCGCTGACGGTCAGCGTTTGGCGTCGAGCCGGCAGACCGGATCGAACAGGCTGGCCCGCATCCACTTGACCACGGCCCGGTCCTTGAGCATAGCGACGCGCCAGACATCGCACTTGAACTCCTCGGTCCAATTGCTTTCAACACCGCGGCCCATGCCCTCGAGCACGAGGAGGTCGATGTCGGCCGCGGCGGCGTTGCATTCCTCGCTGACCTGGCCGAGGTCGATCAGGGGTGTATCCCCGCCGGACGCCACGGTGGTGAGCATTCCGCCGGCGACCAGATTGCGCAATTCGGGATCGCGCCCGCACAGATCCTCCAGCAGGGGAACGAGTTCCGCAAGGGTGATGTCGTTCAAGGCGGGCTTGCTGTTAGGTGCGAGCACGACGCGGGTGCCGCAGAGGGCCATCTGCCGGGCCAGAGGAAGGACGCCGAGGACGATATCCGTGCCGGCGTTGTCCACGAAGAACATGGCCTTTCGCCACGCGTTTCGGGCCAGTCTCTCGCGTACTGCATCGGCATGGTCGACGAACCACGGCCGGGGGGGCACGTTCGCCAGGATGCGGAGGAAATCGACCTCACCCCGCTGGTACATGGCAATGGTGTCCGGCGAGCCGAGATCGAACATGTTGCCCGCCAGGATGCCGCGGAGCAGGAGGTCCCAGCGATGGGACAAGGGCGTGGCCTCCAGCTGGGCCACGATGCGGGGGTAGAGCTCGGCCGCCAGGCGGTTTTCCCGACGTTTGATGCCCTCGTAGGGGTCGGGGAATCCGTACTTGCTGACCAGCCGCTGGCGGAAGCGGGTTAGGTCGATGGTTTGCAGAACTCCGGCCTTCTCGGCTTCGGCTTGCAGGGCGGCCAGCTCGCGATCGTAGTCGACGCGAAACGCGGGCCACCGTTGCTCGAAGTTCTCGCCTGCCAGGTTATCCTCGACGAGTTGCCGGTCGAAGCGTTCCGGGAAGGTCGCGAACAGGTTGAGCCAGTAGGCCGCGATTTCCGGATCGTCCATCACGTTCCAGTTCGAGACGCGGTATCGATCCGGATGCATGAGCTGGCAGAAGATGGCCATGTCGATTTCTAGTCCTGGTGTGGCCCGGTGATTTCAGGGGGGATAGGGATCACCTGCCCCTGGCGGTCGACGCAGGCCAGCACGCTGGTCGCCTCGCACAGCAGCAGGCCGTCACGGTACAGCTCGTACCGATGGTCGATTCTCGCCCGTCCCATGCGGCAGATCTGGACCTTCATCAGGAGGTCGTCGTCATACCGGGCTGGCCGGCGGAACTTGCACTCGACCTTGGCCACGACGAACAGAACTCCCTTGTCCTCCAGATCGCGGTAGCGGATCCCGGTCGAGCGGAGCAGTTCTGTCCGGCCCATTTCGAAGTACTCGAAGTACTTCGAATGGTGAACGAAACCCATCGGGTCGCACTCGGCGTAGCGGACCCGAATGGGGATCTCGCAGGCTATCGTCTGATTGGCCATGCCCTCGGGTTCCTCGTGGACAACGAAAGCGGCCATGGTACTCGCGGTGGCGCACGAATCAATGGGGCCAGCCCTGATGGGGGGCGCTTGTGGTTTGTCTTTGGCCCGAGGCAGGGATATCATGGAGCTGCGGTCGACCGTCATTCGTCCGACCGCTGATGGGTGTCGCCCGTATTCATCCTGGCAACATGAGGGTCGTGGCCATGTCAGTAGTCCGGTTCTGGAGCCGCGTTCGGTGGGCGGGTATGTTGATTGCCCTGGGGGTCTCGACGAGTTGGGCGGTTGCCCAGGTACCGGGAACCGCGCCGGCGAGGGCTTTGAACACGCCGTCGGCCACGCCTTCGGCCAATGCCCGCCCGGTGATCACCGTGGACAACGCGGTTCATGATTTCGGGACCAACTGGGCGGGGACACGACTTGAGCACACCTTCAAGATCACCAATACCGGCAACGCGACGCTGGAGATCAGGGAAGTCCGCCCGGGCTGCAGCTGCGCCACCGCGGGGGCCTATCCCAAGTCGCTCCAGCCCGGCGAGACGGGTTCGTTCCCGCTGGTCCTCGACACCACCAGCATCTACGGGCAGTACACACGAACGCCGGTGATCGCCTCGAACGATCCGGCCACGCCGCAGCTCATGTTGCAGTTGAAGGGCACGGTCAAGCGCATCATCGAGGTCAGCCCGCTGATGGCGTCGTTCGGCGTGGTGTACGGTGGCACACCGCAGACCCTGACGCTGAAGATCGTCAACAATGGTGAGGTGCCCCTTCGACTGGCGCTGGATCCTTTTGCGTCGGTTGGACCGTTCCGGTTCGAGCTGACGGAGACGACGCCGGGCGAGGCGTTTGACCTGAAGGTCACGGCCATGATGCCGTTCGACACGCCGGGGCTCAAGCGGACCGAGGGGCGACTCATGACCAATCTGGCCAGTCAGCGCGATCTCGCCGTCGTCGCCTCGCTGGTGGTCCGAGACCGCCTTGACGTGCAGCCGCCGTCGGTGATCGTGTACCCGCCGGCAGATCCGGCCGCAGCGATGACGACGATGACTCGCCTGTTGTCGTTCACCAACAGCGGTGCGGATCCGGTCAAGATTTTGGAGGTAAGCTCGGACGAGCCGCAGTTCAAGGTAAGCTTTCAGCCCCAGCTAGCCGGCAAGAACTATCTGGTTCGGATCGAGATGCCGGGCAACTACGCCGTTCCGCCCGAGGGGCGCAAGATTGTCATCAAGACCGACGACAAGATGAAACCCGTCCTGCACGTTCCGGTCATCAAGGCCTTCACTCCGACGGCGGCTACCCGGCCCGCGCCGGTCGCGTCAGCTCCGGTTGCACCCCGGTCAGCCCGCAGACCGGCGGAGCTGATGATCGGCCAGAAGGCACCGGATTTCAAGCTGACCACGGTGTCCGGCAAGTCCGCTTCTCGCGCGGATGTCAGCGGGAAGATCACCGTGCTCAACTTTGTCTCGTCGCGCTGCGGCTACTGCAAGAGGCAACTGCCACGGGTGGAGGCTTTGCGACCCAAGTACGAGGAGAAGGGCGTCCGGTACCTGATCGTCGGCGAGACCATGGGGAGAAGCGAGGAGACCAAGGAGATGCTCCAGGCCGTCCTCACTCAGCTCAACGTCAAGGCGGATTTCGCCATGGATGCTGGCAACGCGGTCGGCCGGATGTTCCAAGCCACCGGCTATCCGACCATGGTGATCCTGGGAAAGACGGGGATGATCGAAGCGGTGAACATTGGCAACAAGGTTGATCTTGAGGATCTGATGAAAGGCCAGCTTGACGCGCTCCTCGACGGGAAAGCGATTCCCGAGAAGTTCCTGCCGCCCAAGGGATGAGCAGCCGCAACGGGCATTTCGCCACGAGGATGCCGCGATGGTGCAAGGCAGACTCTTGACCCCGTACGGAGTCCGGACATGGGCCGAGTTCCAGATCGCCTGCTTCCGCGGGACAGTCTTCTACTGGTCGTTGACTACCAGGACAAGCTCTTGCCAGCCATCCATGAGGCTGATGCCTGCGTGGCGGCGGCCAGGAAACTGATCGACGCTGCCCGGGTGCTCGACGTGCCCATGCTGATCACCGAGCAGTACCCGGCGGGTCTGGGCCACACCTGTGCCGTGCTGGGCGAGGCCCTTGCGGGCGTACCCGTGGTCGAGAAGATCCTGTTCAGCGCCTGTGTACCGGAGGTACTGAACCGACTGACCGGCTGGGCCCGACCGAACATCATCGTGATCGGCATCGAGGCCCATGTCTGCGTGCAGCAAAGCGTTCTCGACCTTCTTCGCCTGGGCTACACGGTCCATCTCTGTGCCGACGCGACCGGTTCTCGCCGCCCGTCGGACCGTGATCTGGCGATCGCGCGGATGCGGCAGGCCGGGGCGATCGTCACCAGCGTGGAAAGCGCGATCTTTGAGCTGCTAGGCCAGGCGGGGACGGATGCCTTCAAGCGCGTGCTGAAGATCGTGAAGTGAAGGCTGCTTGCCCCTGGGGTGCACGGCAGCTCGGGGTGCGGGGACGGTGGGCTCCGATGATTCCCGGACCTTGGTGCGAGAGAGGGTGGTGTACGGTCAGGCTTTACGCTGGTATTGACCGAATCCGGCGGAAAGTCGATCATGTCTCTGGGGTTAACACCCCCGGGAACCAAAGGGACCACCTGGGCATCTAAGATGGCGAAGGACAGCACGCTGCCGGCCGCCGCGGGCCTCTCGGTAGACGAGACGGCACTGGTGGAGCAGGCACGCGCGGGTGATATGGGGGCCTTCAGCCGCCTGGTGGGCAAGTACCAGGAACGGATCGTCAATACCTGCTGGCGCGTCTGCGGGAACAAGGACGATGCCGAGGACCTGGCCCAGGAGGCGATTCTGAAGGCGTTGGAAGCGATCGGCTCATTTCAGCAGCGAGCGGCCTTCTACACCTGGCTGTTCCGCATCGCGGTGAACGTGTCGATCGCCCATCGCCGCAGGGCGGCCCGAGCTCCCAAGCTGGCTCTGCACGCTGGCGACGGCGAATGGGGCGGCGATTATCAGGCGGCCAGGCTCGTGGGCCACGCGTCTCGGGAGGTGACGGACCCACCCGCCAGACTTTCGGCGCGCGAGACGGAGCGCAAGCTGGCCGAGGGACTGGAACAGCTCGACGACGATCACCGGGCGGTGATCGTACTGCGTGATATTGAAGGGCTCGACTACCGGCAGATTGGGGAGATTCTCGACCTGCCGGCGGGAACGGTGAGATCGCGGATCCACCGGGCCCGATTGGAGCTGAAGGAGTACTTGAGACCGCTGGTTGAGTGAGTGAAGTGAGTTTCCGCGTGGCGCTGGTTGAGTGACATGGATCCGAAGCGACGCCAATATCTGGAAGCCCAGCTTTCGGCCTACCTGGACGGAGAACTGGCCGCTGCGGAGCGGACCGAGGTCGAGGATTTCCTGGCCGTCGACGCTGACGCCCGCAAGTTGCTGGCAGAGCTGGAGGATATCGCGGCCGGCCTGAGGGCTCTGCCTCGGGCCAGGGTGTCGCCGGATCTCATGGAAGGGCTGCGGAGCCGGCTGGAACGGCGGGCGTTGCTGGGCGTCCAGACTTCGAAGGCACCACCGGTGACCACGATTCCGTTCGGCGGGCGGTGGCTGGCGGCGGCGGCGGTGATGGCGATGATGGTCACCGCCGGCTACGTCATGTGGTCAATCCGATCGCCCGAGCCGGATTTTCCCACTAAAGAGTACGTTATGGTAGAATCGGCGAATCGCCCGGTCCAGCGGTCGACAGACGGCAAGGGGGCGGAGCCGGCCGCACCATCGGTGCGGCATGGGCAGGAGGAGGCGGAGAAGTCTGCCTCGGCCGGACGCGGGGCCGCCCAGGGCTATGGGGCCGGTGATACCAAGCTCGAGCTGCCGGCCGTTTTGCCTCCGGCGGCGTTCTCGGCCAAGGGGGACAGGACGCTCGCCGCCGCGCCTCGGTCTGCGGGCGACGCCACCGGCTCAGGATCAAGTCCGACGTCTGGCGGAATCGAGGCCTCACCGACAAGGAGAGTTAACCTTGGCAGGACCAAGGAGGAACACGACAGCAGCACTGTGCTCGACCATGTCGCTCGAGGTGAGCCGGCCGCCTTGGCAGAACGCGTCGCCAGGTTGCCGCAGAGGCCGGATGAGGAGCAGGTCAGAGTCGCCCTCGGCGATGAGACCGCCGGCTCGACTGGCAATGAGGGCGATGCGGCGGGGGTGCGAACCTCGAAGGGTATCCCGACGGAGGGTCGTTATCGCGGTCGGATGGCGGTGGAGGCCACCCAGCCCGCGGCGCTGCGGCCGAAGATGGTGGCAGGGGCCGAGAAAAGAAAGTACCAGTCCGAGCGAGCGGCGTCGCGAAGGGAAGAAGCGGCCCTGTCGGCACCGGCTCTGGCCAGCGCGGACCTGATCCCGCAGGTGGCCGAGGCAGAGAAGCCAGGCAACGGCCTCGACCGGGAAGCCAGGACGCTGAACAGGGCCACAGGTGCTGGTGACGGCGTATCCGGTCCGCCCGCCGAACCGGCCGCGGTACCCGAGTCGACGGGCGTGGTGGTGGGCACGACGCTGGAGGCGGCGGACGTTGCGGGCGGGCGCCGAGGTACGCCGGCCTGGCAAGGCTTCGACCGCAAGGAGGTCTTCGTCCGCGAACCGGGCCATCCCTGGGACAAGAGTGCCGGCGGCGGTTTTGGCGGCATGGGCGGCATGGGCGGCACTGGTGCGGACCAGGCTGACCTCGGCAGAAGTGGCGGCGTGTTCGGCAGCTTCGGCAGAGCTGCCGGCGGCATGGCGTACGGCGCTGGTGCTGAGGTCAAGGACCGTTCCGGCATCTTGGGTCTCTCCCTTGCCGACAGCGACGTCGCGGAGCGGTTCTTGCTGGCGACGCCGGGCGAGCCTCCGTGGCGACCGGACACGAACGACGTACCTCGGGACGTTTTCCGATCCCTGTGGACGACAGGGTATGCGGCGGGCAAGCGGAGTACCTTCGATTCGCAGAATGCCGACCCGCAGAATGCGGCCACGGCAGGGCACGCCACAGGAGCCGCTGCGGCCGCGTCCGGGCGAGCGCCGATCGGCAACATCTACGGCGATCTGCAAGTTGCCGGTCAAGCCGCCGGCCAGCGAACGTCGGAGGCCGGGAGTGGCGTCCTGAGGGCCGCCGGCCGGCCGACGACTCAGCCCGCCAGCGTCCCTGCCACCGCCCCGACCTCGCAGCCGACAAGTCGCCCCGATGTTGCACCCGGCTCATCCAGGTAGGGACATTTCCCCTTGGGCAAGCTACGGCTTCTGTGTGGTTGCGAGGTGTTGGGTTTTTCCTGCGGCTCTGGCTCCTATCCCCTCAACTGCTCGAACTTGCGATAGGGTGCGTCCCATCGCCCGGACTCGTTGGGCTCATAGACGGAAACCTCGAACGAGCGGCGAATGAGTTGCCGGGCGGCCTTGAGATCGGGCAGCACGCCGGTGGCTACGGCCTGTACGGCGATATTGCCTGCCGCCGTCGCCTCGACCGGCCCGGCCACGATTGTCCGCCCGGTGGCGTCCGCCGCCCACTGGCAGAGGTGCTTGTTTTGGATGCCGCCGCCGACGATGTGAATGACCTCGGCTTTGCGGCCGGTGCATGATTCGATCCGACCGAGGGTTTGGCGGTAGGTCATGGCCAGGCTCTCCAGGCAGATCCGCACGAATTGGCCGGGCGACTCGGGCACGTGCTGGCCGGTCTTGCGGCAGTACTCGGCGATTCGGGTGGGCATGTCGCCCGGGGCGAGGAATGAGGGATCGTCCGGGTCGAGAATGGCGCGATACGGTTCGGCCTTGCCGGCCAGGTCGGCCAGTTCGGCGTAGCTGTAAGCCCTGCCGGCTCGCTCCCAGGTCCGCCGGCACTCCTGGACCAGCCAGAGCCCCATGATGTTTTTGAGGAACCGGTAGGTTCCGGCCACGCCGCCCTCGTTCGTGAAGTTGAAGCGAAGCGACTGCTCGTTGATAATCGGCTGGGGCACTTCCATGCCCATCAGCGACCAAGTGCCCGAGCTGAGGAAGGCCCAGCTCTTCTCCCCCACCGCGGGGACGGCGGCCACGGCCGATCCGGTGTCGTGCTGGGCCGGCGCGATCATGGGCACGTTGCCCACGCCGGTCTCTTCGCGGATCTCCTGGCGAAGCGGCCCGAGCACGGTGCCGGGCGGGACGACTTCGCCGAAGATCCTGGTCGGGATATCCAGCTTCTGGATCAAGGGTATGGCCCAACCTCTCTTGCGCGGATCGTAGGCCTGGGTCGTGGTCGCGTCGGTGAACTCGCAGCACTTGCGGCCGGTGAACCAGTAGTTGAACAGGTCGGGCATCATCAGCAGCGTCTCGGCGGCATCCAGCAGAGCCGACTTGCCGAGGCGCATGGCCAGGAGTTGGAAGATGGTGTTGAACTGCATGAACTGGATGCCGGTCTGATCGAAGACCTCGGCGCGGGGCACGATGGCGAAGGCCTTTTCGAGAATGCCGTTGGTGCGCGGGTCGCGGTAGTGGAACGGGTTACCCAGCAAGGCATCGCCGCGGCCGAGCAGGGCAAAGTCGACGCCCCAGGTGTCGATGCCCACGCCGGCCAGCATGCCCGCCTGCTTGCCGGCCAGGGCCAAGCCGTGCTTCATCTCCGACCATAGCCGGAGTCCATCCCAGTGCAGTTCGTCCAAAGTGCGGATCGGCCCGTTGGGGAAGCGATGCACCTCGGACAACTCGAGCTTCTGATCGGATACCTTGCCGAGGACCAGACGACCGCTCTCGGCCCCGAGGTCAATCGCCGCGAAACTTGCTGGCTTGGTCATACACTACGTCCTTCCAGATTCATAGGAATTGTCCGAACCGCCAAGACGCCAAGGGTGCCAAGATGCGTCAATGCTTGAAATGGCGTGTGCCCGTGATGATCATGGCCACACCCGCGGTGTCGCAGAGGGCGACGGTCTCGGCATCCCGGTTGCTCCCGCCGGGGTGGATGATGGCCGTGATGCCGGCGTCAATCAACTTCTGCGGGCCGTCGGGCACGGGGAAGAACGCATCCCCGGCCGCCACCGCACCCTTGAGCTTATCGCCGTGGCCGTTCTCGCGGGAGAGCTGAACCGCCAAGTCACAGCTCTTCACGCGGGACATTTGCCCGGCACCGTTGCCCAGGAGCATGCCGTCCTGGCAGATGGTGATGGCATTGCTCTTGGTGTGCTTGCAGACCAGCCAGGCGAATTGCAGGTCTGCCATTTCGGATTCCGTCGGCTTGCGCTTGGTGACGATCTTCCACTGGTCTTCGTTGAGGCCAAGCAGGTCACGGGTCTGAACGAGCATGCCGCCGACGATCTTCTTGTAGTCGAGCTCATTCGGATCGGGCGGTCCGTCCATCGGCCCGACCGACAGCAGCCGGCACTCCTTGCCCCATTTGCGTTTTTCGGTCGGGGTGGTGATCAACTCCAAGGCATCATCGTCGAAGCTGGGGGCAATCCAGACATCGAGCTTGAAGAATGCCGCCCCGGCCGCCTTGCCCCACTTGCCGAAGGAGTTCATGACCGTGTCGGCAATCTGGTGGGTGACCGGGTAGTTCATGCACAGCACCCCACCGGCCGCGGCGATGGGGTCGCCCAGGTAAGCGCGGCGATAGGTCTCGACAGGGTCGTCGCCGATGGCACAACCGCAAGCGTTTGTGTGCTTGATGAAAGCTACTGCATGCCGCCCTGGTGTGGGACCGGCATCTTGCGGAGCTGACCGGCAGGATGCCGGTTTCACACGGAGATTCGCCCGGCTCAGCTCCTTCACCAGAGACAAGGCCGAGTCGCCATCGACGTAGTTGTTGAAGGACATGCTTCCGCCGCTTCGACACGGACTCGGGAAGGGAGGCTGGGGCTGCGTATAGAGCGTATTGCATTCGGATGTCGTGCGGTCGTCAAAACGGAATGGCCGTGCCGCTTGATCAGGATTCTCTCCATAGCGGAGTACCGCTGGGGAAACGAGGGCTTGCATGCGGAAGCTGGGCAGCTTCTCATACCTTCCGTCGCCTAAGTACTGGGAAATGAGCGCGTCGTAGGATGCCGTGAGCCTGTAAACCCAGCTGGCGAACTGCTGACTGTGCACGTCGGCGATGGCTCCACGGGTTCTGAGGGCCTGAAGTGCCACCTCTTGGGCGAGAGGGGTTGGCAGCACCACTACATGCCGATGGTTTTTCGCTGCCGCGCGGAGCATGCAGGGACCGCCAATGTCGATCATTTCGATAGCCTGCTCGAAGGTGCAGTTCGGGTCGGCGATGGTCTTCTCGAAGGGGTAGAGGTTGACCACCACCATGTCAATCGGCTTGATGCCGTGCTTCTCGAGCGTCTTCAGGTGCTCGGGGTTGTCGCGGTCGGCGAGGATTGCGGCGTGGATCATGGGGTGGAGGGTCTTGACCCGGCCGTCAAGCATTTCGGGAAAGCCGGTGACCTCCTCGACCATGGTGACGGGGATGCCGGCCGCCTTGAGGTGCTTGGCGGTGCCGCCGGTACTGATGATCTCGATGCCGAACTCGTCGACCAGGGCTCGGGCGAAATCGGCGATGCCGGTTTTGTCATAGACGGCGATGATGGCACGTTTGATTTGGATGTCACTCATGGGCGAGCATCATAGCCCAACGCAAGTCGTGGAACAAAGGCTGACCGGAGAGGGAGGAATGGAGAATCGAGCATGGACATGGACGGTGGGCAGCTGCTTCCGTCCGGGTCGCGTGTGCGAAATCCTGGTGTTGTTTTGCGACAGAGAGAGGTCGCATGCACAGCATTCCTGCCGGCGACAAGCGAAGAGCCACGAGGCGTTGAGGGCTACTTGCGGAGTCGGCGCTCAGAGCGAAGCGGATCGAGGAGGAGTATCTGATCGGACGTCCTGCCTGGGACGGTTGCGGCCTTGGCTTCCTCGCCGCTCTCGGCCGGTGCACTGGCGGCATCATTGGCCGTGACCACCGGCAAGGCAGCGGGCTCATCCTTGGGAGGCGTTGCGGAGTGATCAGGCTTCTTCTCGCGGACCATCACCCGGCCGGCGGGAGCTCGGAACGCCGCCAGGGTCAGGGGTTGGGTTCTCATCGGGCGAATGCAGCGAACCTCGCCGTGGGCGTTGGTCAGCAGGACAGCATCGTTGTAGGGGTTGGGCAGGCCCTCGGTCGCGGTGACAGAATCGGCGAACTCGCTGATCTTGCCGGAGACGGGGTTGACCAGAGCGAGCCGGCCGTTGGCGTGCAGGACCACGGTTCCCTGGGGCCACTCGGCCAGGAACTGCACCGCCTCGGGATCGATCCAACTGGTCCCAAACCTGGGCGTGGGGCGCTGGGCTATCGCGGTTGCAGGGGCGGTGGTCGGCGACTTTACGGCTGACTCGGCGTCCTCGGCCGCCGGCGGACTTGCGAGGGGCGTCTCGGCCACCCGGGCGTCGGCAACGGTCTCGGCAGATTCGGTCGCGGGAGCGCTGGTCGGTCCGGCGGCAGGTGGGGCTATGGTGCGGCGAGCAAGACCGATGCGATGCAGCCCGCTTCTGGTCGCCTGATAGACGCTCTCTCGAGTCACCACCGGGCCGCCAGCGGGTCGATCGATCAACCGGTACTTCCAAAGGACTCCCCCGTCCGAAAGATCGAGTGCGTGGAGGTCGGCGTTTGACGTGGCGATGTACACAACTCCCCCGTCGACCGCAAGCCATCCCTGGGCCGCGCCGTCCAGCGTCCGGTAGAACAAGGTGGTCTTGTCGGAGCCCAGTGCCCCGACATTGCCCTGGATATCGGCGAGAACGACCGCGTCTGCGGCCGGGGCGTAAACCGGAGCGAGGCGGACGTGTTTGCCCAGGCCAGACTGCCACAGGAGCCTGCTCCGGTCGACGGTCAGACACCATACCCAGCCTTGCGGCCCGACCTGAAAGACCTGATCGCGGGACAGCGCCACCGGGGCCAGATTGGCGAGCGGAAGGCGGATACGAGTCATTTCGCGGCCACTGGCGGGATCGAGAACCACGGCCGCGCGTGCGAGGGTCACGACCAATCGATCGCCTGAAGCCGCGTGCCAGACCACTGGCGGATAAAGGGTATCGAGTTCCTTGGCCAGCTGAGCAGTCCAGAGATACTCTCCCGTATCCGCCCGGAAGGTCCTGACCGCCCCATCCGAGCAAGTGGCACAGACGTAGCCCTCGATCAGTTGGTAGGAGCGGACGGAGGCGAGATGCCCCATGGGCAGTCGCACCTGCCAAGCGACGTCGGCGGCGGGTGTGGCCCCCAGGCCGGCGAGGTCATCGGCAGATCCGGCCGCATGGGCCCAACCGCCGACGGTCATCGAGGCGGCCATGACCACGACCATCCACCCCATTCCCGGCGAGACACGTCCGCACCTGCTGGTCAGCTGGCTCATTCAACGACTCCTCACGAGGGCTCAAAACAACCATTCAATCCGGAGGCTGCTCGGCGGTCAAGGGCAGGGATCGAAAACCGTTGGAGCGTCTCCGTCAGACGGAGCGGCGCCTGCCCCTGGATCGACCGTGAGGCCGCGAGGAGTTGCCCCAGCCGGGCATCATCCGGGCCTTCGGGGCGGCGGGGTCTCCCCGGCCAGCCGGTGAGCTCCTTGGGGACCGGGAGTGGATCCCAGGAGGAGGATTCGCGGTCCCGGGAAATCTTTCCTTTCCGGGGGCTTGCAAAGCAGCGTCCGGCCAGTTACTCTTTGACCGGACGCGTTGGTGGGACTGTAGTTACGCCGCGCCCGCCCGCGCGGGGGCCGCTAGGGCTGCAGAACGGTCCCTCCATCCGAGGCCCTCTGTTGTAAGGCAGGGCACAAAGTCGAGTCAGTTAGCAGGAGCCCGCAGGTGACGACCATAACCAAGATCTTCGTCATCCTGGTCTGTTTGTTCGCCTTCATCTTCACGCCCTTGGCGGTGTCCTTTGCCGCCCGGTCGAACAACTGGCGGAAACTCACCGAGGATTACGCTTCCGCGTTGGAGGTCGCCAACGCCCATGAGCGCAGCGCTCTGGCCATCGCCGCTTCCGAAATTGAGCGCTACAAGGCGATGTGGAAGAAGGAGAACGACCAGTATCAGGCGCTCCAGAGCCAGTACAGTCAGCTGGTGAAGGAGAAGGGCGACCTGACGCTCAAGCACGACGACCTGGCTCGCAGTCGGGCCGCCTGGGAGACTTCGGCGGGCCTGCTGGCCGCCGAGATGGCGGTCAAGAGCAAGCACAACGAGGAGCTGGGCAAGGCCAAGGAAGATGCTCTCGCCCGGGAGCGGGAGTTGCGGGTGCGCAATCTGGAGTTGAGCGACCGGGTGAAAGAGCTGAGCGCCCAACAGGTGGTTCTCACCCAGCAGCTCAACCAGAAGATCCAGGAGATCACCGCCTACCGGGACGAGAACAAGCGGCTTCGTGAAGGCTCCATCCTGAGTGCGGCTTCTCCGGCGGCAGCCTCTCCCACCCCGACGGCTCAGTCGACGCACGCGGCTCGGACCAGCCCGATCCTGGGCAAGGTTCGAGCGATCCGCGGCACGCTGGCGACCATCGACGTGGGCAGTTCTTCCGGCGTTCAAGCCGGGATGAGGATGGTCGTGCTGCGTAACGGGGACTGGGTCTGCGATCTGGAGATCACCTCGCAGGTGCTGCCGACCGAGGCGGTCGGTGAGATCCGGCTTCAGGCCGAGAACAAGCAGATTCGGGAGGGTGATGTCGTCGAGGACGCGGAGAGCTTTTCCCGGTCGTAGGATCCGGTTCGAGTAGCCAGGGCATACACAGCCAAGGAGAATGACGTTGGCCCCCATCGCCTCCAACCGCCGAAATGTTGTCCCTGCGGATGACCTCTACCTGATCCTGTTGATCACCGCGACGGTTATCCTGCTGATCGGCATCGTCTTCATGGCCGTCCGCTCCTATCAGTACTTTGAGTCCCTCTGGCCGGTCGGCGGCGTTTGACATCTCGCCATCGACCCGCACCCGTGGTACAATCCATGCCGGTTCGGCCGCTGGCGCGGTGCCGGATCGAACGGAAGGGAACGGGGCTCGGCGCGCGCGACGGAAGCCTGGCTGTTAAGCTTCGGCAGGAAGACGGAAGGGTAGCCTCGTGTTTAACTCACTGCTCGGTCTCTTCAGCGTGGACATGGGTATTGACCTAGGCACGTGCAACACGCTGGTCTGCGTCCGAGGCCAGGGCATTGTGCTCAACGAGCCCTCGGTGGTCGCGGTCAAGAAGGGAACGAATCGGGTTCTCAAGAACGGCAATGCGGTGGGTCTGGTAGCCAAGGAGATGATTGGGAAGACTCCGGGCACGATCACGGCGATCCGGCCCTTGCAGGACGGAGTCATTGCCGACTTCGACATTACCGAGGCGATGCTGGGCTACTTCATCCGCAAGGTTCACGGCCGGCGTTCGTTCGTGATGCCGCGGGTGGTGATTGCGGTTCCATCGGGAATCACGGCGGTGGAGAAGCGAGCCGTTTACAACTCGGCCGAGCGGGCGGGCGCCCGTCGGGTCTACCTGGTGCCCGAACCCATGGCGGCGGCCATTGGCGCGGGGCTTCCGGTGGCCGAGCCGCGGGCGTCGATGATTGTCGATATCGGCGGTGGGACGACCGAGGTAGCGATCCTGTCGCTGGCGGACATCAGCACCTGCGAATCGATCCGGGTAGCCGGCGACGACATGGACGAGGCGATCATCAACTACATGCGGCGGACGTACAACCTGGCGATCGGCCCGCAGACGTCAGAGCGGATCAAGCTGGAGATCGGCTCGGTGGCCGAGCTGGAGAAGGAACTGACCATGCAGGTCAGCGGTCGCGACCTGATCAGCGGGTTGCCTCGGGAGACGACGATCACCAGCGAGGAGGTCCGTGAAGCCCTCAAGGAGCCGATCGGGCTGATCGTCGAGGCGGTTGTTCGGACGCTGGAGAAGGCCGAGCCGGAGTTGGCTGCCGACCTGATCACGGACGGCATCTGCCTGGCGGGTGGCGGCTCGCTGATTCGCGGTCTGGACTCGGTGCTCAATCAGACGACAGGCCTCAAGGTTCGCCTGGCGGAGGATCCTCTCGCCTGCGTGGCCCGGGGCACGAGTGTTTTCCTCGAGAATCTGAACGAATGGAAAGACACCATGGAGTCGACCGAGAACGACGTGTAGGTTGGACAGAAGCGGCCAGGGGTGCCCAGCGAGGGATGAGTTCGTTGTGGGACGCCTTGGTGAGGCGTGGTTTTTCCAGAGCGAGCATTTCACGTGCAGTACAGGCGGTTGAGGACACCTTCGAAGCCGACGATCTTCATGCTGCTGATGCTTCTCTCGGGTGTCAGTGTGTTTCTGCCCGCCGACGTTTTCGGGCCGGCGAGGGTTCTAACGCAGCTGGTCGCGGTTCCGCAATGGGCGGCGCAGCGGGCGACGCAGCATGTGGCCGAGCCCATCCAGGCCCTGGCCGCCAAACCGATGGCCGCGGAGGAACTGGTTCGTCTGCAGCGTCAGGATTTGGCGCTGGAGAACGAGAACGCGGTTCTGCGACAGCAGGTCTACGAGCTGCGGCTCACCGTTCAGGAGCTGACCGTGCTCCGCAAGCAGAGCCTGCAGCGTGAGGGTATCATTTTGCCCGCGCCGGTCGTAGCCCTGGATGCGGCTCCGGGGCGGGACTCGATGGTGCTGGGCAAAGGCAAGGTTCAGGGTGCCAAGCGAGAGGACTGGGTGGCCTCGCGGCTGCTCGTCCAGGTGGGGCAGCAGGATGGCGTGCAGGGCGAGGAGGCGGTGCTGGCCCGGGAGACGCTGATTGGCCGGATCGAGGAGACGAGTCCGCTGACCTCGCGGGTGGTGCTGCTGAGCGACCCGTACACCAACCGGGCCATGAAAGTGCGGATCATGCATTTCGACCACTCGTCGCAGCGTTACCTGCAGGTCACTTCGGGCGGGCGGATCGCCGAGTTCGTGCTCCGCGGGGCCGGCGCGGGCAGGATGGTGGTGCCCGACATCCGCAAAGACTTCACTGACGCCGGCGTAGTGGCGGTCGGCGACCTGGTGACCTCGGATCCGCAGGACCCCAAGCTGCCCCTTGGCATGGTGATCGGGGAGATCACCGAGCTACGGCACAACAAGGACAATCCGCTGCTGCATGATGCGATCGTGCAGCACCGTTACGATCCGAAGAACCTCAGTCAGGTCTATATCGTGGATCTCTCGCGCGGGTCGAAGGCATCGCGATGATCGAGCCGGTCCCACTCACCAGACGAACCGGTCACCCGCGAGGCGTTGCCTGAGAGCGGCCATCAGGGCGTCTTCGTCCGCTTCGGTCGGGGCCTGATAGGTGACCGAGAAGCGCAGGCAGGCCCCGGCATCGTCCCACGGAACGGTGCATATGGACCGCTCGCGGATCAGGAACTGGGACACGTCCTCGGCCGTCTTGAAGACTTGGCCGCCGTCTATACCTCTTGGTGCCTTCGTATAAAGGAAGTAGGTGCCTCCGGGCATATGGGCGTCGAAGCCGAGCTCCCGGAGCGTTGCGACGAGTTTGTTCAGCCGCCGCTCGTAGCGGGCCCGGACACGTTGCGGAATCGAGTCGTCGGCCAAGGCCGCGACGCCGGCTTTCTGGATGGCCATGAACTGTCCGCTGTCACAGTTGTCCTTGACATCGGCAAAGGCCCGGACGATCCGTTCGTTCCCGGCCACGAAGCCCAGTCGCCAGCCGATCATATCGAAGCCCTTGCTCATCGAGTGGACCTCGACGCCGACTTCCGTTGCTCCCTGGACGGCCAGGAAGCTGAGCGGCTTGCGGCCGTAGGTGAGCATGACGTGGGCGGCATCGTTGACGACCACGAGCTGGTAACGGTGGGCGAAGTCGATGACCTTGCGGAAGAAGGTCTCGTCGGCCAGGCCGCCGGTGGGGCTGTTGGGGTAGTTGAGGACCAGCATCTTGGCCCGGCGGAGGATATCGGCGGGAATGATGTCCAGGTCGGGCAGGAAGCTGTTTTCCGCCAGAAGCGGCAGGCTGAAAACGGCGCCGCCGTAGTAGCGGGTGTGGGTGCCGGCGATCGGGTAGCCAGGCACGGTCATCAGGGCAATGTCACCGGGATTGATGAAGACCGCGGGGAGCATGGCCAGGGCGGTCTTGCTGCCGATGCAGTGGTTGACCTCGGTGGCCGGATCGAGGGTCACGCCGAAGGCTCGTTTCATCCAGCCGGCGGCGGCGTCCTTGTACTGCTGGATGCCGTTGTCGGCATAGCCGCGGTTTTCGAGTTTGCCGGCCTCTTCGGCCAGGACCTGGCGGACGGATGGATCGGCCATCTGGTCGTTCTCGCCGATGCCGAAATCGAGCAGGGGGCGGTTGGGGAAGTCCTTGATGGCGGCCCGCTTGGCCCGCTTGATCTTCTCGAACTTGTAGATGGCCGTGCCTTTGCCGTACTGGGCGCCGCCGATACGATCCGCGAACAAGGCCTGGAAATACGGGTCGGTCATGATCTCCTCATTCCGATGAAACAGTAGCCCTTCCCAAGGCGAGTATGGTAACGAATTCAGCCGGCCGGTCCACACCTGGTGGACGGTGTTGTTCTTCCCCGGTGGGTGACAACCCGGGCATATCCTGCGGCGAAGAGTCTCCTCGGGGGGAGCTCGGACGACACAAGGGGGAGAGGGGCGGATCGCGATGGCGCTGTCGTCAGCGACCGGCCGATGGGTCCGCCCCCGGCGGCAGCCGATGCCGAAGCAGCCTCAGGGTGTGTCTGGTTCTCCTTCACCGCACCTCCGTCAGGTTCACCGGAGGGGGTCACGGACTGGTTGGTGGGGTCCCTTGACTTGCCGGGCGGGTGTTTCTACCTTCATCGCCCTGGATTGGCATCGAGGACACGAGACATGCAAGAAGCAATCGGGAAAGCATCGGTCCTGGTCGAGGCCCTGCCCTACATTCAGGGCTACCTGGACAAGATCATCGTGGTCAAGCTCGGCGGCTCGGTTATGGACGATCTGACCGCGGAACGGGAGTTACTGCGCGACGTGGTTTTCCTGCGTAGTGTCGGGATGCAGCCGATCATCGTCCACGGCGGCGGGAAGGAGATATCCAAGGCCATGGACGACGCAGGCCTCGAGCCCACCTTTGTTCAAGGTCTCCGCTACACGGACGACCGCACGCTGGCCATTGCTGAGCAGGTGCTCTGCGCCCGGATCAACAAGCGCTTGGTGGATGCCTTGATCAAGATGGGCGTGGACGCGATTGGCCTGCACAGCCTGACCACGTGCGTTCTGTTCGCCGAGCAGTTGTTCTTGCAGGGTGAGGAGAACCGCCGGATTGACGTGGGCTATGTCGGCAAGGTCGAGCAGGTCAACGCGAAGGTGCTCCGGCTTTTATGCCAAGCGGGTACCGTACCGGTCATCGCTCCGATTGCCCGGGATTTCGCGGGGGGCAAGCTCAACGTCAACGCGGACACGGCCGCCGGGCATGTGGCCGCCGCGGTCAAAGCCGAGAAGCTGGTCATGGTGTCGGACACCCACGGCATCCGGCGTGAGAAGGACAACCCCGACTCGTTCTGCCACTCGCTCAACAAGGCCGAGATCGGCGAACTGATGGCGGAGAAGATCATTGACAAAGGCATGATCCCGAAGGTCGAAGCGTGCCTGCGGGCGCTTGAGGCGGGGACGCGCAAAGCCCACATCATCGACGGGCGGATCCCTCACTCGCTGCTGCTGGAGATCTTCACCGACAAGGGCATCGGCACGCAAATCCTACAGTCGTGATATGTACGAGCGGGTCTTTGGGTGATCGTTCGCCGCTTCGCGTGGCGTTGTCCTGACGGGGTGGCTTAGCCGACCGCATCGAGGAGGGAGGGCTCAGGGTCCGGGGTGTGGGGCTGGGGGTGAGGGGGTGAGGGTCTGCGAGTCGTGAGCCCATTGCTCCGGACAGAGCCAGATGGCGTGGTAGGTTCGGGGTGGTCGACGATCCAGAAAACCGCGGTGGCGTGCGACTCCGATGGAAAGGGCGCCGTCGTACCGATCGAGGGTCAAGCGAGTTGGCCTGGCGGTTCATCAGCGAAAGGACAGGACAAAGATGCACGTAGATATCATCGTTAGGCCCACGCGAACGCTTCGATTGGCGCTCTCGACGGCCCTAACCGCCGTTCTCGGGTTTCCCCTCGTAGCCGTCGGGCAGTCGCCGGTCGGGCCCCCGGGGCCGCAGCCCGTTGCTCTTGGCCCGTATGTGCAGAACGTGGGCACCAGCAACGCGGTCATCTGCTGGGCCACCCTGAGCGGGGAAGTGATCCTCACACCGCCGGCGAAGAACGACACTTGCTTTCGGGAATACCAGGTGCACTCCGTCGTGCTGCGTGGTCTCACACCGGGAACCAGCTATTCCTACCGTGTGCCCGGAGATGCCGGAGCCGCCGGCGATTGCAGGTTTGCGACCGTCCCCAAGGGAGAGCACCCGTTCAGCTTCTGCGTGATCAGTGATACCCAGAATCGCGACAACAAAGCGCACCGGTCGATTGTCGAGCGTCTTCTTGCCGACAAACCTGACATGCTGTTCAACGTGGGTGATCTGGTGTCCGACGGCCGGAGCTTCGGCGATTGGGAGGAGTTCTTCCGAATACAGGGCCCTCTCCTGCGCAGCGTGCCCTGCTACGCCGTACTGGGCAATCACGAGCGCGACTCCTCCCTGTACTTCCAGTTTTTCGCTCTACCCGGCATTGAGCGGTACTACTCGTTCAACCGCGGGGCGGCGCACTTTGTCGTGCTGGACAGTCCCGGCGGGCGCATGCCGGACGACAACCAATCGGTCACCAAGGCCGATCAAGACCGCTTCAAGGAGCGCGGCAAACGGTACTGGCGGCAACAGATGGAGTGGTTCAAGAATGACCTGGCCGGGCACGGAGACGCGAAGTACGTTTTTGTTTTTCTTCACTACCCGATCTACAGCCTGATGGCTTCGCGAAAGGCATCGACCGATGAGTTGCGCGAGCGATTCGGCACGGTGTTCCAGGACCACTGTGTCACTGCGGTCTTCAGCGGTCACGATCACCACTATCACCGTGAGGTTGCAGGAGGCGTGCATTTCATGGACGGTGGGGCAGGAGGCGGGTCGGCGCGTCCCGTCGATGCTCCGATTCGGCCCGAGACCGTTAGGTATGCAGCCGTCGAGTCATTCACCCGGGTTGAGATCGGCCCTGATCGCGCGAAGGTCCGCGTCACCGATGTTGCGGGCCAGGTCGTGGACGAGTTCTCCTTATCACCCCGGCCGCATTCAGCGACCAAGCCGGAGTGAGGGTGGTTGGGACTTGGCACGATGATGCGACGATGAAGAGAGTATCCTTGATTCGCCGTGAGCGCGCTTCGCGGACTTCGGTTGATCTCAGAAGGCCGCAAAGGGCGGGCAGGACTGATGGTGATGAACCAAAGGAGATGCGGTAGTTGGGGGATCATTGGGATTCTCATCGCGTTGATTAGGGATTACGCCGACTTGGGCTTCTGAACCTGGGCGGGGCAGCCCGCAACCTACCACTCGAAGCATGAGCCCGGTTCACGGGCAGTGAGCCAGGGTCACAGATTGGAGGGATGGCGGGTCGACTGTCCTGTCGGTGGTGAGCCGCATTCGCCCCGCACGCGGCGGGTGCACACGGGCCGTTTGAGGCGGTGTGAGGAGTCGCATTCAGCGGTCAGCCTTCAGCAAGAAAATGAGGAACACCGCCAAGAAGTATTAGAATGGATAAAGAGTATGGAGCGGGGTCGCCGCGCCGCTGCATATCGAACCTGGTCCGTTATCCGTGCTCCTGACCCACCGACCACCGGACGGTGAACAACGACATGCCGGCGTTCGAAATAAATGGACCCATCCCGTTATCCGAGCCCGGACAGGTTTGCCGCCCTCAATCCGCGCCCCAGCCATGCGGCGCCTGATAGGCCGGGGGAGACACCTACTCTTGGACGACAAACGAGAAACCTGACGCAGTTCAGGCACTGACGGCTTGGTTTGGCCCTTCCCAGAGCGGGAAATACCTTGAAATGGGCTGAGTCGCTGGGGTAACATAGTGGCGCTGCTCGCGGAGGACACGCCTCTGGTTCTGCCGGCGTCTCCGTCGAGCGCAATCATATCCAGACGGCGCGCTTGTCCCGTACGAACCATGCACCCCTCGGGCAGCGTGAACGTCTACTTTTCGGCAGCGGCGATCCGTTCAGTGCACGCCCGGCGCAGGGCTGTCTCACGGACCGCTGGAAGGAGGTGGTCGCACATCCGTAGCAGCAAGACAACGTCCTGAGCCCAAGAGGTGTGGTCTGTTTCAGAAAGCACATTCTTCGGAGGAGCAAACATGTCTCGAAAAGGGGTTAGATATTGGGCGACCGCTGTTATTCTTGGGGTGACGGCGACGGCGGCCGTCGCGGGAGGAGACCCGCCTCCCGATGATCAGCTGGCACCGCTTGGCAAACTGCTGTTCTTCGACAAGAACCTCTCGACCCCGCCGGGGCAATCCTGCGCTGCATGCCATGCGCCCGAAGTCGGCTTTACCGGACCGGATTCGGACATCAACTTCAAGACGGCGGTGTACCCCGGTGCGGTGCACACACGGTTTGGGAACCGCAAGCCGCCCTCGGCCGCATATGGTGGGCCCAGCCCGGTGATGTACTACGATGAGCCCGAAGGCCTGTGGATTGGCGGCATGTTCTGGGATGGCCGGGCCACGGGCTGGACGCTCGGCGACCCGCTGGCGGAACAGGCTCAGGGGCCGTTCCTGAATGCCCTGGAGCAGAATAATCCAAATGCGAGACTGGTGTGCTCCAAAGTCGCCAAGTCAGCTTATGCGGGATTGTTCAAGAAAGTCTGGGGAGCCGGGTCCCTGGACTGGAAGAAGGACGTCGACGGCACGTACGAGCGGATTGCCAGATCGATCGCGGCTTACGAGCGGTCTGCGGAGGTAAGTCCCTTCAGTTCCAAGTATGACTATTACCTCGCGGGACAAGCCAAACTCACGGATCAGGAAGCGTGGGGCCTGGAGCTCTTCGAGGGCAAGGGCATGTGCTCGGCCTGCCACATCAGCCAGCCCGGCTCGAACGGCGAGCCCCCCTTGTTTACCGATTTCACCTACGACAATTTGGGCATTCCCAAGAACCCGGACAACCCCTTCTATCAGATGCCCCGCAAGTGGAACCCTGACGGCAAAAAGTGGGTCGATCCCGGCTTGGGCGGTTTCCTGAAGAGCGCGGGCTACGAGCCGGAGGTCTATCAACCCGAATGGGGCAAACACAAGGTCCCGACCCTTCGCAATGTAGACCTGAGGCCTTATCCGGAATTCGTCAAGGCCTTCGGGCACAACGGCTACTTCAAGTCCCTCGAGGAGATCACCCACTTCTACAACACGAGGGATGTGGAACCGTGGCCGGCCCCCGAAGTACCAGACACCATCAACAAGGATGAACTGGGCAACCTGGGCCTGAGTGCCGAGGAGGAAGCGGCGATTGTAGCGTTCATGAAGACACTGTCGGACGGGTATGTTGTTCCGTAGCAGCAGCGATGCTGCAGCATGTCCAGGCGGGGGGTGCAGGTCGGTATTGCACAGGCCTGCACCCCTCCTGCTTTGACGGAATCCGTTCTCGCTCCTCTTTGCCAGCGCGGTCAACCGGTCGGTACGCAGGCGGTATTGACGCGAGGCGAAGCGGTGTTTCTGACCCCTCTGGTGATGTGGAGAAGCGGTCAGAGGTAAGTGGTCAGTGTTCAGCATTCAGCAAGACAATGGGGAATACCGTAAAGAAGCAATAGTATATACAAAGAGTATAAAGGGGGTAGCCGCGCCGCTGCATATCGAACCTGGTCCGTTATCCGTCCCCGAAATAAACGGACCCGTCCCGTTATCTGCGCCGTTATCTGCGATCTACGCGCGCACGCCGGTCATGTCTGCGGACAGCTCGTGCAGGAGTTCGACGATTCGCACGTCCGACGGGCAGACTTCGGCGCACCGTCCGCAGTTGCGGCACACCCTGGCCGGGTCGTAGCCCGCCCGGGCATACAGCTCGCGAGCCAGCTGCTGCTCGCTGTACTGGTGGGTGTAGGCGTGATAGCGGATCATGTTCGTCACGGCGATGTGCTCGGGACACACCGTCGTGCAGTCGCCGCACAAGTGGCAGGCCCCGGCCATCTCGTACTTGACGAGGGTCCGCAGTTCGCGTTGGGCGTCGGCGGTCAGCTTCAAGGAAGCCAGAGGGAGGTCCTTCTCCATCTCCTCGTTGCTCTTGATCTGCATGATGACCGCATCGATGAGCCCGTCGGTCAGATTCAGCATCCAGAGCTTGGCTCGCTCCCACTCGTTGTAGCTCTTGCCGCCGACGAGGCTCTCGAACTTCTTCTCCCGCCCATCCACCGGGCGGTTCTTGATGCCTGAGGTTTTCATCGCGATGAGGCCGACGTCCTGCTTCTTGAGAGAAGTGAGTTCGGGCTTGAGGGCATCGAAACTCTCGGGATTGACTCCGGGCATGATCACGTCGATCTTCCAGGGTCCCTTGGCATTGGCCTCGACCGCCGCGGCCAGCACCTCTTTCTGATGATTGTGGGTGCTGAAGCCAAAGTGCTTCGCCTTCCCGGCCTTGTGGGCGTTCTCGTAGGCTTCCCACACTTCCAGGCAGTCGAAGATCCAGGGGATCTCGATACCGTGCATGAAATAGGCATCGACGTCTTTCACGCCCAGGCGGCCGAGTGAATCATCGAGCTGCTCGCGGTAGAGCTTAGCCATGCGTTTGCCCGCCGGGCGCAGATCCGGCTTGTCGCCCCCCTGTTTCTGCTTCTCGACGGCTTTCTTGTGCAGGGCGAGCAGGTCGCCCTCGCCGTTGCCCAGATAGTCTTTCATTGCAGCGCGGTACAACTTGGCCACTTCGTCATCAATCTTAGAGTAACCCGCCACGTCAGTCGCCTTGCTGGTCAGCCAGAGCTTGTCGCGCTGCTTCTGCAGGAACGGCTTGAGTTCCAGCTCGAAGTTGCCGTACCCTCGGGCAGCATCGATGTAATTGACGCCTCGGGCGAGGAGTCGCCGCCAGAGGGTCTCGTTGCCGCCCCAGCCCTGCACGATGCGACTGACCATGAAGTTGGTCCGACCCATGCGCGCGTAGGCCATGTCGACGTTCCTGCCGCGCCAGATCAGGTCTTTGGCGTCGACCTGGACCTCGGGAGCCCCCTGCTTCTGGTCGGCACCGAGGACGGCGGGCCCGGCCACTGCGGCCGCGCCCACGCTTACCGCAGTGCTCTTGAGGAAATGACGGCGATCCAGCCTGTTCTGATCATGGGACATGCTTGAGTTCCTTAATTGGTGCCTCGGGCTGCGCTGACCACAGCGTGCTACATAACGGGGGAGTATAGGAATTCTCCGGCCGTCCGTCCAAGAGCGGGCCCGGCGGTCCGACCTAGCGGGTCCTGGAGAGTGAGGACGGGCGAGGGACGGCGGCCAGGACGGCCTGGAAGAACTCGGGGCGTTTGCGGATCGTTGCCCGGCTGAGCAGTTGCTGGATGTAAGCCTGCTCGCGGCGGTTGTACTCCTCGTCCAGGAGTCGCTGGATGATCTGTTCCTGGGCCTGCTCGAAGGGTCGGCGGGCCGCGGGGGTCATCTGGCCGCACTTGACGATGAAGAAGCCGTCCTCGATCTCGACGATGTCGCTCACCTGCTGGTTCTGGAGGCCGAAGAGCACATCGAGCAGTTTGGCCTTTGAGCTGGCGAATGCTCCGGGACTGACCTCGCCCCATCCCCCGCCGAGCTTGCCTCGGGGGCCCTTACAGTACTTCTTGGCGACGGTCTCGAACTGGACGCCGTTGTTCAGTTCCTGGCGGGCCTGTTGGATGTGGGCCCGGGCGCGTTGGCGGGCGGTGGCTAGTTCCTCCGGCCTGGCGGAAGTGATCGGCTTGTCGAGCATCTCGGCGACGGGGACCTCGATGAGGAACAGTTCCGCCTTGGCCGTGCTGCTGAACTCATCGGGATGGGTCTCGTAGTACCTGGTCAACTCGCGTCGGGTCGGTTCCTGGATCATCGGCCGGAACCGCTCGTGAAGGAAGAAGCGGACCATGGCCTGCCGGCGGGCCCGCTCCTTGATCTGATCCATGGTCAGGTCCAGGGCCTTGAGATAGACCTCGTACCGGGCGACCACGCCTCCATACCGTCGCGTGATGACATCCTTGACCATGCGGTCGACTTCCTTGTCGAGAGCGTCCTTGAACTTGTCGTCGGAGAAGGTCTTCTTGGCCTCCTGGTAGACAAGGAGCATGCTGACCTGATAGTCCACCTGGGTGCCGACCGCCCGGAAGAGGTGGTTGCGGTAGGCCACGAGGCTCAGCGTATCGGCCTTGGCGCGGAGGTCATCATAGATGGGCTCGAGCACTTCGGGAACGCTGATGGTATCGCCGTTGACGAAGAGGACCGGGCAGCCGACCGGGCCGTGCTCGAAGTCGATGTCGGCGGGCTGGGTCACGGCCCCGGCGGTAAGGTTTTCGGAGGGACCGGCCGGTGTTCCCACATCATCCAGACGTTTGACGTCGGGATGATATCGGTGGTTGTGGGCCGCGGCGTGATCAGCCCGTTTGGGGCCGCTGTCGGGTTTGCTGCATCCGTGCCACGGTCCCAGCGAGAGGGTCAGCAGGGTCAGGATCGGCAGCGACAGCTGGCCTTTGGGCAGCCTGTTCCCGCGGCCTGCCGTTGATAAAGCCGATCTCCGCGCTGCCGGTTCTGGAGCCATGGATGCCCTCATATGCCGACGGCCATTCTAGTTGCCGGGGCGCCCTCCTTCAACAGCCGGCGGAGTATGGCCAGCATGGTGGGAGGCTCGAAGTAGGCCGGTGACAGGCGCCAATGGATGGTGTGGGCGTCGGCCATGCGGGGGGAACCGGGACTGCCGGCGAAGACCGGTTCGACCAGGGCCAACTCATCGACGGTGAAGATCAAGTCCGGCGGCTGCTGGTTGATGGAGCGGATCTTAAGGGGTTGAGCCAGGATGCGGATCTCGGCCAGGTCCAGCAGGGTCTGCACGGTGGGCGGGTACGGGCCGAAGGCGTCCTTGATGTCCTTATCGAGCTGGTCCAGTTCGGCCCGCGTCCGGCAGCGCACGAGGCGGCGGTAGATTTCCATCCGCTGGCGTTCGGAATCGATGTAGCTTCTGGGGATGTGGGCGGGCACATCCAGTTCGAGGTGGACCGGGCGGAATGCCTCGGCCGGCTCGTCCTTGAGCTTCCGGACGGCCGAATCGAGCAGCTGGCAGTAGAGCTCGTAGCCGACGGCGGCGATGTGTCCGCTCTGCTCCGATCCAAGGATGTTTCCCGCCCCGCGGATCTCCAGATCGCGCATGGCGATTCTGAAGCCCGCCCCGAGATCGGAGAACTCCTCGATAGCCTTGAGCCGGCGGGCGGCCGTGGAAGTGAGCGTCTTGCCCCGCGAGAGCATCAGGTAGCAGTAGGCCCGGTGCTTGTAGCGTCCCACCCGGCCGCGGAGCTGGTGCAGTTCCGACAGTCCGAATCGGTCGGCCTGGTCGATCAGGATGGTGTTGCAGTTGGGGATATCCAGCCCTGACTCGATGATCGTCGTGCAGACCAGGACGTCGGCTTTGTGCTGGATGAAGTCCACCATGACCCGCTCCAATTCGTGTTCGTGCATCTGTCCGTGGCCGATGAGGGTGCGGGCCTCGGGGACGATCTGTCTGACCATGTCGGCGAAGACGTGGATATCGTAGACCAGGTTATGGACGAAGAAGACCTGCCCGTCGCGGCTGAGCTCCCGCATGATGGCGTTGCGGATGAGGTTCTCGTCCCAGTGTCCCACCTGGGTCACGATGCTGCGGCGATCCAGGGGTGGAGTTTCCAGCGAACAGATGTCGCGGATGCCCAGCAACGACATGTGCAGTGTGCGCGGGATTGGCGTGGCGCTCATGGTCAGAACGTCCACCGTTTCGCGGAAGCTCTTGAGTCGTTCCTTGTGTTCGACGCCGAAGCGCTGCTCCTCGTCGATCACCAGGAGGCCGAGGTCCTTGAATCCAACGTCCTTGCTCAGCAGGCGGTGGGTCCCGATGAGGATGTCCACCTGCCCCTTCCGCGTGCGGGTGATGGTGTCGAGTTGCTGCTTGCGGTTCTTGAATCGCGAGAGGCTTTCGATCACGAAGGGGTAATCGGCGAACCGCTCGCGGAACGTCCGCTCGTGCTGCTCGGCCAGGACGGTGGTTGGCACCAGGACGGCGACCTGCTTGCCGTACTCGACGGCCTTGAACGCCGCGCGGATGGCCAGCTCGGTCTTGCCATAGCCGACGTCGCCGCACAGCAGTCGATCCATGGGCATGCTCTTGCGCATGTCCCGCTTGATGTCGGTCATCGCGGAGAGCTGGTCCTCGGTTTCGGTGTAGATGAAGCTGCCCTCGAACTCGCGCTGCCAGGGAGTGTCCTCGGGGAAGGAGATCCCGGGCTGGCTGGCGCGCACCGCCTGGATCCTGAGCAGCTCGGCGGCGAGATCGGAGACGGCTTCTTCGACCCGTTCCTTGGTCTTGGCCCAGCGTGTCCCGCCGAGCTTGCTGAGCTGCGGGCTGGCCGCTCCCGCCCCGATGTACTTCTGGACCAAGTCGATCTGGCTGACCGGCACGTGCATGCGGGCCGCGTCGGCGAACTCGAGGGTCAGGAACTCCTCGCTCTTGTTCGAGTCGCCCTTGCGCATGACCCGCAGGCCGAGGAATCGGGCGATGCCGTGAACCACGTGAACGACGTAGTCACCCGGTTGCAGATCGAGCCAGGATTCGATCGGCCGGGCCGCATGCGTCTTGCGGATCCGCCGCCGCTGCTGATAACGATGGAAGACCTCGTGGTGTCCGACCACGGCCAGGCATCCGGCGGGCCAGTCGAATCCCCGGTGCATGAGTCCGTTTCGCGTTTTGAGCCGAGCCGGCACGTCACCCAGGGTGGACGTCCACAGTTCAACGAATCGCTGTCGTTCCGGCTCGTTGTCGCAATAGAGCAGGACATCCCGTTCGCGGGCCAGCCGGTCGAGTTCAAACAGTGCCTCGGTGGCCTTGGTCTCGAAGCGGGCCAGGCTCTGCACGCCGAAAGCGAACCGCTCGGGCAACTCGCCTCCCCCGAGGGCGTAGAGATGCAGCTGAACGAACGAGCCGGCCCGGTGGAACACGCGGTCGACCGGCATGATCTGGCGAGGCGAGCCCAGCCGATTCCAGAAGATCCTTCCGAGCTCCTGAATCTCGATCGGTTCGGCAAAGGCGACGATCGCGTCACGCGGCAGGTAGGAGAGAAAGCTGGTGATGGTCGCTTCGTCGGGGGGCCGCTTCGGAGACCGCGCCCGCCGGCCGCTCCCGGCCAGCCCCACGGTGCCGGCCACGCGAATCCGCTGGCACGAACGATTGGATCGCTGCGTGCTCACGTCGAAGGAACGGATCGACTCGATCTTGTCGTCGAAGAAGTCAACCCGGTAGGGATCGGTCTCGCCCGGCGGGTAGATATCCAGGATATCACCGCGGAGGGCGAAGTCGCCGGGCGACTCGACCTGATCCAGGCGAGCATAACCATGATCCACGAGCCAATCGACCAGGAGCTGGGGTGTCTGTTGCTGCCCGGCACCGATAGTCAACATGTCCGCCTCGAGGGTAACCGGGGTAGGCACGGCCTGCATGAGGGCCTGGATGGGGGCGACGATCAACAAGGGATCGGGCTTGCGATCCGTTGGTCGGCCGGGTACAAGTTCGGGGGTTTCCAGGTCGAGCATTCGGGAGCACAGGGCCAGGCGTTCCGCGTGGATCTCATCGCTGGCTGCCCCTTCACCGGGCACGGTCTCGAAGGCGCTGAGCAGTTCGGGCGTGTGCCCGCAGAAGAGTTCGATATCGTCGCGGGCCTCATCGGCCTGCTCCAGGTGGGCGGTAACGAACAGGAGCGGTCGATCGAGTGCTCGGGCAGCGGCTCCGGCCAGAGTGGGCGCGAACGAACCCCATAGCCCGTCCGCGGAGACCGCCCCTTGCGCCGACTCGTCAGTCTGACCATCGCCGCCCTGAGCGGCGAGCTGCGGCGGAGGGCTCAACTCCCGGATCCGGGCCACCAAGGCACGAAAAGTGCCGTCGCCGGTGATCCGATCGACGACATTGAGCACGATGCTATCATATCGGCGAATCCGCCCCCCCACCATGGGCGGGGTTCCCCCGATTGCCGCGGCCGGTCAAGCCGGCAGGCCACCCGAGACCGCTGGTCCGGCCGATTGGTGGAGGGCAGGTCCTTGATTACGGATTGATCTCGATTTCGGCTCCAGCCGGCTGTTGGCCTTTCCGAGAAACATGGTGTATAATAGATGTGGATGGTTCCAACGAGTGCGTCTGAGGGTATCATCCACACGCCCACGACGGGCCGTATTTCAAGAAGCCATTTTCCTTCCATCATCCCAGACGCCCCCGGTGGCCATCCGGCGATGTGTTCTCTCGATCAGGTTGTGCAGTTCAAAGGTTGGCGGTGAACGCGCGGTTCGCCGGTGGTGTACGCCGGCATCAGCCGCGCTGACTGAAGGTCCCCGCGCACGGCAGCTGGTCCCTGCCGCCGCGGGCGCGGGCCGGAGGAGTCCGGGCGAACCGATGCAAGGAGCGTGAGTCGGCGAGGGTTGCTCAGCGGCCGCCGGACACGGCGGTGCTGGCTCAACAGCTATCATATAGTTCTCTCATTCCGCTCTTGCCCGACCATCCTCCCGTGCCCGGCGCCGCAGTCCACGGCCCGCACAACTGTGCAATCGCACGGGAGGTATGCCATGAGACCGAGCGTCATGGAACGGAGACGGTCTGCCTTCACGCTGATCGAGCTCCTGGTTGTGGTCGCGATCATCGCCCTGCTGATCTCGATCTTGCTGCCGTCGCTCAGCCGAGCGAGGGAACTGGCTCGCCGGGCGGTTTGTGCGGCGAACCTGTCGGGGATGGGAAAGAGCTACCACACCTACGCCAACGACAACTCCGATCAGTGGCCGATCGCGGCTCACAAGCGGGCCGGCGTCTTGGCTGGGGAAACACCGACGCCCACGGTGACCTATGTGGGCCAGATTGGCACGAAGCGAGGCACCACCGGCGTCCCTGGCGCGGGCGAGACCACGGACGCCGACACTCTTGTTTCCACGACCCGAACCCAATGGACGCTCATCCGTCTGGGCTTTGCCGCGGCGAAGCTGTTTGTCTGTCCGTCGTGCGGTGATCAGCCGAATCAGGAGGAGAACCCGCAGGATTTCTGGGATTTCGGCCACGGCAACTCCGCGGGGCCGACGCTGGACAGTGCCGTGGGCTGGCGGCAATGCAGCTATGGCACACAGGTGCCCTACGGCGACCGAGCTCGGCCGCGGACGGACTGTGATGCGAGCATGGTCCTGGCCGCCGATAGAGGGCCGTTCAGTGCCTTTCTGGAGGCCAAGGAGGGAACGGTGGTTGCGAACCCGGCGGCAACGAGCAGTGACTCGGCCGACAAATGGGCGACCTGGAACTCCTCCAATCACGGTGGGCTTGGCTCTGGCGAGGGCCAAGTGGTCCTGTACGCCGACAGCCACGCCGAGTTCTCCCCAAAGCCTTGTGTTGGCGTCAGTTATGACAACATCTTCACCCGATGGGCGAAGCCTGCCGGGGGGATGTCGGACCGTGTGCAGGGGGTAGGGCCCTCGAAGAGCATCGGTGAGATACCCCATGGGCAGACCGACTCACTGGTTTATCCATAAATCGGTGTAAGTCCGGTATTGACAAAGCGGTTGGCGGGTGCTTTAATCCTAGATGGATGGTTGTGTGGAGCGCGTTTGCGGCACCACTCTGTTGATGCGACAGAAGTTGCCATCATTCATTTTCCATCCCAAGCGCCCTCCCATGACCAACCACAGGAATACGGTTTTGTTGGCCTATTGGGCCGAAGACAACGTGTAAGTGCGGATTCGCGGCGATGGTCGTCGCGGAGTCCGTTGTGGTTGTGGGTCCCCGCGTGTCATGAGCTGAGGCGCTCGGCGCGGGAGCAGGTTCTGCAGCTGTCTGGGAGGTTTTCGAGGCTTGTTCGAGCGAAAGCACACAGCGGCCGCTTGACATGGCGGCAACTTGTGGCCAGTCCTTATTCATCGTCCTCTGTCAGGGCTTTCGCTTGACGCTCCGGCTTCGCAGACCAAGCACAAACAGACTGCGGGAAACTGCGCATCAGTGCGAAAGCACGGGAGGTCATTATGAGACCCAACACTCAAGGTAGGAGCAGGCCGGCGTTCACGCTGATCGAGCTCCTGGTGGTGGTCGCGATCATCGCCCTGCTGATCTCGATCCTGTTGCCGTCGCTGGCGCGAGCCCGCGAACTGTCGAAGCGGTCGGTGTGCGCCGCGAACCTGAAGGGCATGGGCACGGGCCTGTACACCTACGCCAACGAGAACGCCGACGACATGCCTCGGGCGAACAGCACCCAGGTGGCCTCGAGCGGTGTGGGCGTGGTCAACTACGTGGCCAAGATCGGCACCAAGCGTGGTCAGCTGGCCAACCCCATGATTGGCGAGACGGGCACGAATGACGCGGCTGTCTCCACGGTTCGGAATCTATGGACGATGATCCGTCTGAACATTTCATCGCCCAAGTCGTTCATCTGTCCGTCGTCGAGCGACCAGCCGAACGATGAAGAGAACCCGCAGAACTACTGGGACTTCGGCAAGGGTGACGTGACCGGAACGGCGACTGCCGCCCAGGCGAAAGAGGGCTGGAACCAGTGCAGCTACGGCTATCAGGTTCCCTACGGCGACCGTGGCCGTCCGCGAACCGACTGCGACCAGAGAATGGCCATTGCGGCCGACAAGGGGCCTTTCGGCGCGGTTCTGGATGGACAGGTTGGCACCGACCCCGGCAAGCCCAACCTGACGACGACCGATTCGCCTGACAAGTGGTCGCCCTGGAACTCGCCGAACCACGGCGGTTCTGGTGCTGGTGAAGGCCAAGTCGTGCTGTACGCGGATGCTCACGCCCAGTTCGAGCCGAAGCCCACGGTGGGTGTGGCGTACGACAACATTTACACCCAGTGGGGCACGCAGAACGGCACCCTGACGGATCGCGTGCAGGGCAACAAGCCCACGAGCACCGAGATTCCGTGGGGCCAGACCGACTCGCTGATCTATCCGTAAGTGGGCTAGCGGCGTCGGCCTGACAGCCAGGTCCATCGCGAATGCGATGGCACGGTTTGATGAATACGGGCGGCACGTTCCGTGTCGCCCGTTTCTTTTTTGTTCTTGCTTGACAGCCTTCCCCGGCGCGGCATAATGAGCGGTACAAGAGGTTCGCTCGGCGCGGGCGAGGCGGGTGGCGGCGCGTTCCGCCGTCCGACCGGAATGCTGAGAATAGCCTGGTCGCACCCCACAAGGATGGGCAATCCCCCCCTTGCCCGTCTCACCGCGACCAGGCTTTTTTTGTATGGAGCAGCGATGCCGAGTTCCAGCAGCAAGCAGCCCAGCTTCGAGGACGCACTGAATCAGCTCGAGGCCATTGTCTCGGCCATCGAGGAGGGCAAGATCGGTCTGCAGAACTCGATTACCGAGTACGAGAAGGGTATGAGACTGATCCGTCATTGTCGCGCGATCCTGGCCGAGGCCGAGGCCCGCATCCAACAGCTCCAGGTGGCCGAGGACGGCCGGGTCTCGGCGGGGCCACTCGAGTCCCCCTCCGCTGACTGACGCGCCTGCCGATGCTGGCTCGACCCGACCACGGGCCTACAATACCCCGTCTGCCATGGATTGGGTCTATCTGGACAACAACGCGACCACCATGATCGACCCGCGCGTCCTTGAGGCGATGCGGCCGTTCCTAGCCGAGCAGTATGCGAACCCATCCAGCACCCACCACTTCGGACAGCAAGCCCGTTATGCGGTCGAGGTGGCGCGGGAGTGCATCGCCGGGCTGCTGGGGCTGGCCGGTGGTCAGATCATCTTCACCAGTGGCGGGACCGAGGCGAATGATCTAGCCGTCCGGGGCATGCTCGCCTCCCGGCCGTCCAAGCGTCACCTGGTGACCACGGCCGTCGAGCACGCTTCGATTCTCCGCCTGGCCCAGCAGATCGAGAAAGAGGGGTATCGCGTAACCTATGTTGGCGTTGACCGCCTCGGCCGGCTCGATCCGGCCGAGTTCGAAGCCGCCCTTGGCGAGGACACGGCCCTGGCGAGCGTCATGCACGCCAACAACGAAACGGGGGTCGTGTTTCCGGTTGAGCGGCTGGGGGAGATTGCCGCGTCGAAGGGTATTCCTCTCCACGTGGACGCGATCCAGACGGTGGGCAAGGTCGCGACGGAGCTGGGGAAGTGGCCCGTATCGTTGGTCACCTTGGCGGCGCACAAGTTTCACGGCCCCAAGGGGGTTGGGGTGTTGTACATTCGACGAGGCGTGCGGCCGCGTCCGCGGCTGATCGGCGGTCATCAGGAGAGTGACTTGCGTGCCGGCACGGAGAACGTCCCGGCCATCGTCGGCATGGCGGAAGCCCTGCGGCTGGCCGTTGAGCATCTCGAAGAGGAGAATGGGCGGGTGCGGGTACTCCGCGACCGGCTCGAGACCAGCATTCTCCAGCGGATTCCCCTGGCTCACGGCCTGGGCCACCGGGAGGACCGCCTGCCCAACACGACCGCCATTGGCTTTGAGGCCCTGGAGGCGGAGGCCATTCTGATGCTGCTCAGCAATCAGCGCATCTGCGCCTCCAGCGGCTCGGCGTGCGGCAGTGGTTCGCTGAGCCCCTCCCATGTACTAACGGCCATGGGATTGGACGAGCGGGTCGTTCACGGCGCGGTGCGATTCAGCCTGTCGCGCTTTAACACGGATCAGGAGATCGACCGGGTGGTGGAGGTTGTTCCGAGCATCATCGAGCGACTGAGGAGGGTGATGGGAGGGGCATAGCGGCCGGTTCCGGCGGACATCCCACGGCGACCTCTACCTGCCCACGCTCAAGAGTCCCTGTTTCTGCCACTGTTTCACGAGCACCTGCAGTTCGGAGGCGGCCTCGCCCAGTCGCCGAATGGTGAGCATGAGCTCGTCGTAGAATTTGGGATCTCGGAGGAGCATACCGGCGGTGCCCTGGCCCTCCGCCAGGTCGCGGCTGGCGGAGATGAGGTAATCCAGAAGTCGCGACACCTGGTCCGTCGCGCTCACGAGTCTGCGGCCCAGCTCGTCGATGTACTTCTGGGTCGTATCGGCGGTGGTATTCAACTTGCCCATGACGCTCTTGGCGCTGACCGTGAGCTGCTGGGCCTCCTGGGCAAAACTGCGCAGGCCGGCCACCGCGAGCTTGGCGTCCTCGCTGGCCGCCTTGAAGTTGGCGACCGTCTCCTTGACATTGCTCTGCACGGCGGGATCGCCGAGCACGAGATCGAAATGCCAAAGCACGTTATGCAGGCGTTCGACGGTGGTGAAGAGGTTAGCGGCGAGTTTCTGGGGGGTATCGGAGGACTTTTCGACCTGCTCGATCGAGCGTTGCTCGAGGAGGTCGGTGATCGCATTGGCGGCTGGTGTCAGGGCCTCGGCGAGGACGCCGATCTGGTAGGTTGTCTTCTTCATCGTGTCCAGCAAGGCCGGATCGATCACATCGCCCAGCGGGGTGGTGACCATGCCGGCGATCTCGGCGGTGCCGTCCGTCGGCAGCAAAGTGAGCGTCTTGGCGGCGGGGATGATGTTCACGGTGGCCTGGCCCATGAGCGGGGTGGTGACCATGGCGACGGAGCCGCTGGGAACCTGGAACCTGGGGTCCATTTCCAGCACGGTCAGCACGCCTTTGTGGGGCTGCCGGGGATCGACTAGGCCCACCTTCAGCACGCTCCCGACCCAGACGCCGGCCAGGGTGACGTCGGTACCCTCGCGGACGCCGGTGATCCGATCGAACTTGGCGTTGATCGTATATCGCTTGCCCAGGACGCCGCGGTACTCGCCGAACATCACGATCAGCACGGCCAGGCAACACAGGCCGGCCAACACGAACAGCCCGGTCAACACATTCCGTTTGTGATCGGTCATGAAGCGGTACCTCCTTGAGGAGCTTCAGTCTGGTCAAGGTGGCTCAACTGGAGATCGGCATCGCCGGTGACGAACGCCTGCACCCGCGGATCGGTGGACCGGCGGAAGTCGTCGGCCGTCCCATCGGCGATGAACTGTCCCTGGTGGAGCATGAGCACGCGGTCGGCCACCTTGAATGCGCTGACCATGTCGTGGGTGACGACCACGCTGGTGACGGCCAGCTCGTTCTTGAGCTTGATGATCAGGTCATTGATGGTGTCCGAGCGGATGGGGTCCAGACCGGTCGTAGGCTCGTCGTAGACGATGATATCGGGATCCATGGCGATAGCCCGGGCGAGGGCGACTCGTTTTCGCTGTCCGCCGGAGAGCTCCGCGGGCATCTTCGACTGGATGCCGTCCAGACCGACCAGGGCCAGCTTACGGGCCACGATCCCGGCGATTTCGGCGTCGGTTTTGTTCGTGTGCTCCTGCAGGGGGAAAGCCACGTTCTGTCCGGCGGTGAACGAGTCGAACAGGGCCCCCATCTGGAACAGGTACCCGAAGCGTCTCCGGACCGGTACCCATTCCTTCTCGCGGAGCTTATCGACGCGGCGGCCGTCGACGTAGACCTGGCCCTTGTCCGGATGGAGGAGGCCCAGCATGTGCTTGAGCAGCACGCTCTTGCCGGTGCCGGACTCACCGATGACGACGGTAGTCTTGCCCCGCTCCAGACAGAGGTCGATCTCGTGGAGGACGTGCAGGCGTCCGAAGCTCTTGGATACGCCGCGTAGTTCAACGATGGGTGGTTGTGGGTCGCTCATGGCTGTCGTGACGCCGGGACAACGCTGATGCCGGGCGGCCATCGGTCTCGCTCAGAAGATCAGTTTGAATCCCCAGATCGCCTCGTAGAGCCCCTTGAGAAGCAAGGCGATGAAGAAGTCCAGGATCAGGATGACCACGAAACCCGCCACGAACGACTCGGTGCAGGCCTTGCCCACGCCGCGCGCCCCCTGCTCGCAGTTGAAGCCCTTGTAGCAGGAGACCAGTCCGATCGTGGCCCCGAAAAACAGGCTCTTGAACAGGCCGCTGCCGATATCCCAGGTCTCGACCGCCACCTGCATGTAGTGCCAGTACGCCCAATTGGCGATCCGGAAGATGGGCACGCTGATCAGCCATCCGCCGAGCACGCCCACCAGGTTGCAGTAGATGGTCAGCACCGGGGTGAGGAGCACGCAGGCGAGGAAGCGGGGCACGACCAGGACTCGGATTGGGTCGGAGCCCATAGAGCGGAGGGCGTCGATCTGCTCGGTGACCCGCATGGTACCGAGTTCGGCGGTCAGGGCTCCTCCGACCCGGCCCAGGATCATCACCCCGGCCAGAACCGGGCCCAGCTCGCGGACGACGGAGAGGCTCACGATCACGCCCATGCGGTTCTCGAGACCGGCGGCCTTGAACTGCTCGATGGCCTGGATGGCCAGGACCATGCCCACGAACACGCCGGTGATGAGGATGACCGGCACGCTCAGGGCTCCGATGGAGAACAGGTGCGGGAGCAGGCGCTGCAGGTCGCGCCGGCGCACAGGGCAACGGACGGCATGCCCCACGGCCCGGGCGGCGAAATGGGCGAAGTCACCCAGCGACTCGAGGAAGTCGAGGGTCGCACGGCCCAGTCGGCCGATCGCACCTTCCATCAGGACATCGTTCGCCACGGTTGAACCTCATGCCGACCCGATCTACGCCGAGATTATCCCGCCTTTGACAGCGGGCGGCAAGTCAGGCTTTCCGCTGGGGATGGGGTGGCGTGCCTGACTCCGTGGCTGGGCGGAGTCTGGAGAGAACAGCAGAGTGCGATGGGTGGGGAGCCGGAGGTTTCGGGGGAATCCTGGCGAGGCCCCGTGACGCGGCGGGGCCACGAGGTCATGGGAGCATTCGAAGCTGGGCTCGGGCACTGGCTTCGGCCTCGGCTTTGTGGCGGAGGCTGACTTCGTCCTTAGCGACCATCTTGCTGGCCTCGGCCAACTGGGCCTCGGCCGCGGCCCGATTGATCTCCTCGGGCCGGATGGTTCGGGGGGTCAACACCGTGACTTGATTCTCGAAAACCTGGCAGAAGCCGCCGTCGACGAACCAGCGTTCCTCGACCTCGGCGGTCCTGGCCTGCAGCCGCCCGGCTCCGAGCTTGCACACCAACGGAGCGTGGTTGCGAAGGATGCCGAGCTGGCCGTCGTGGGCGGGGATAACCACCGACTCGACCGCGGCCTCGAAGACCGGCCCTTCCGGGGTGATGATGCTGCAGTGCAGAACCAGATCGGCCATAGCGACGTGCTCCTACTCCTTGGCCAGTTTCTCGGCCTTGGCGGCGGCGTCCTCGATGTTGCCCACGTACATGAAGGCCTGCTCCGGAAGGTGATCCCACTTGCCTTCGCACAGTTCGGCGAAGCTGCGGATGGTGTCCTCCTTGCGGGTGTAGTTGCCGGGGAAGCCGGTGAACGGCTCGGCGACGAAGAACGGCTGGGAGAAGAATCGCTCGATCTTGCGGGCCCGGCCGACGATCAGCTTGTCGTCCTCGGACAGCTCGTCGACGCCGAGGATGGCGATGATGTCCTGCAAGTCGCGATAGCGTTGCAGGATGCTCTGGACCTGCCGGGCGACCTTGTAGTGTTCCTCGCCGATATACTGGGGATCGAGGATCCGGCTGGACGAAGCCAAGGGGTCGATGGCCGGGTAGATGCCCTTCTCACTGATACCGCGAGCGAGCACGATGAACGCATCGAGGTGGGTGAACGTGGTGGCCGGGGCAGGGTCGGTCAGGTCGTCGGCGGGCACGTAGATGGCCTGCACGCTGGTCACGGCGCCGTACTTGGTGGAAGTGATTCGCTCCTGGAGCTCGCCCATTTCGGTGCCCAGTGTCGGCTGGTAGCCGACGGCCGACGGCATGCGTCCCAGGAGAGCCGACACCTCGGAGCCGGCCTGTGAAAAGCGGAACACGTTGTCGACGAACAACATCGTGTCGGCGCCCGACTGGTCGCGGAACCACTCGGCCAGGGTGAGGGCGGTGAGGGCTGCTCGAAGGCGTGCCCCGGGCGGCTCGTTCATCTGGCCGAAGACCATCGCGGTGTGGTCCATGACCTGCTTGACGTTGCCCTGAGCGTCCTTGAAGGTTGCCTCCTGCATTTCCAGCCAGAGGTCGTTCCCTTCACGGGTTCGCTCGCCCACGCCGGCAAACACGGAGTAACCGGAGTGCTCACGGGCGATGCGGGCGATCATTTCCTGCACGATAACGGTCTTACCCAGCCCGGCGCCGCCGAACAGGCCGATTTTTCCGCCGCGGACGAATGGGGCGAGGAGATCGATCACCTTGATGCCGGTCTCCATGATTTCCGACTTGGGGGTCAGGTCGGCGAACTCGGGAGGCTCATGGTGAATGGGGCGGTTTTCCTTGGCCGCGATCGGGCCGCGCATATCCACCGGCGCGCCCACGACGTTGATGACCCGGCCAAGCGTTTCCATGCCCACCGGCACGGTGACCGGTGCGCCCAGGTCACGGATGGGAGCTCCGCGTGTCAGGCCGTCGGTCGAGCCCAGGGCCACCGCGCGGATGTGCCCGCCGCCCAGGTGTGAAGCCACCTCGCACCATAGCGTGCTTTTCTCGACGGTCCCGAGGACCTTTCGCTCGATGTCGACTTGCAGGGCGTTGTACACCTCGGGCAGGTTGTGCTCGTCAAACGCGGCGTCCAAGGTGGAACCGATGACCTGTGTCACTCGACCGATGTTCTGGGTATGGGTTTCTACCATTCTTGTCGCTCTTTCAGCACTCGTGTGTCCCGCACCGGCATCCCGCCGGCCCTGTTCGGTGCAGCCCGGGCGCCGGGGCCCCTGCCGCGATTGTCACTCCAGCACGCCTGCCAGGCTTGTCGCCTCGATTTTCTCGTCTGGCACGCCCAAGGCCCGGAGGATGCCGACGGCCATCAGCGTGTCGCCCGGGGGTCTCATGTGCACGCCGTCGGTGGTCAGGAAGCCCTTGTTCTCCCTGGTCGCCACCTGCTTGTAGTGATGATCGATCGCCTTCAGGAACAAGGCGTGGAGATCCACAAAGCCGCACTTGTTTCGCCTGGCAATTTCCTTTTCGGCGGTGATGTACAACCGGAGTCGCTGGTTGGCGACCGAGCCGGCGGCTTCCTCGATGACCGTTGGCGACACCAGGAAGACCTTGATGCCTGCCGCCTGGGCCATCTTCACCATGTTCTCGACGTTGGCGGTGAAGGCTTCCAGCACCCTGGGATCGTGGGGTTTGTCCATGCGGTGCCACACGTCGTTGACCCCGACGCTGATGGTCACGATGGCCGGCTTGCGAGCCACGACGTCCTTCTCGAAGCGGGCGACCATGTCCTCGGCCTTCTGACCGCCGATCCCGACGTTGACGACCTTGGGCATCTTCATGTCGGGGTACTGCTGGGCCAGGACGGCATCGATGGCCCGCAGGTAGCCGCCCGCCTGGGTAATGCTGTCGCCCATGGCCATGATCTGATCGCCGGGCCTGAACTGCAACTCCCTGGGTTGACATTCCGGCGAGCCGATCATACTCAGAACCATCGCGAACAATCCGACTTTGTGTGCCATCTTGAACTACCTCGTCTCGCGCCCACCTGCCGATGCGTCGCCAGGGGAGCGACCTCACGCCAGGGCGTTGGCTCCTCCCATGATATCGAGCAGCTCCATGGTGATCTGGCTCTGCCGAGCCCGGTTGTACTGCTGCCCGAGGCTGCGGATCATATCGCCGGCGGCCTCGGTCGCCGACTTCATGGCCACCATGCGAGCCACCTGCTCACTGACCGCGGCGTCCATGAAGCACTGGAAGAGTCGGGCCTTGACCATGAGGGGCAGCAGATCGGCGAGCAATTCCTTGGCCGGCGGACTGAACTCGAACACCCCGGAGGCGGGCTGGTGGCCACTTTCCCGGCGCCCGCCCGCGGGGGCGCTGTGCGATTGACCGGGGGTCTTGTCCGGCTCGGCCTGCCGAAGTGGCAGCAGCTGGATCGTCTCCGGCCGCTGGCGAGCGGTTGACTCGAAGCGGGAGTAGGTTACGTGGACCGAATCGACTTCCGTGCGGGCATACGCCTCGATCATCGCGTTGGCGATCGGTTCCGCCTGGGCGAACTGGGGCTTGTCCTCGATGTCGGTCCTGGTCGCGGCCATGGCATAGCCCAGGAACCTGAAGTAGGCGATGCCTTTCTTGCCGACTGCGTGGATGTCGACCGCGGTTCCCTGGCCCGCGCACTGCTTGAGGTGCTGGAGGGCGCTGCGCAGCAGGCCGGCGTTGTAGCCGCCGCACAAGCCCCGGTTGCTGGTCAGGACCATGAGTACCGATCGCCCTGCCTTGGTGTTTACGGTCAGGAGCGGGTGCTCGACATCTCCGCAGTGCTCGGAAAGCTGCTCCATCAACCGGGTGATTCGCTCGGTGTAGGGCTTGCAGGCTGTGGCCCGGTTATAGGCCGCCTGAAAGCGGGCGGTGGCGATGAGCTGCATCGTCCGCGTGATCTTGCGGATGTTTTGAACGGCCTTGCGCCGCTTCACGATGCCACGTGCCTTGGCCATGCTCGACCTCTTATGCGACCGCCACGTAACTCTTCTTGAAGTTGCCGATGATCGTCTTAAGCTTGCCGGTGAGATCGGGGCTCATATCTCCGGTTTGGATGATCTCATTGCGGATCTCCGGGAACTCGTCGCGGACGTGGGCCAGCAGTTTCGCCTCGAATTCGGAGACCCGGCTGATGGGCAAGTCATCGCAGAAGCCCTGGGTTCCTGCAAAGATGCTCAATACCTGATCGGCCACCTGGTATGGGCCGTACTGGCCCTGCTTGAGCAGTTCGACCATGGCCTTGCCGCGGTTGAGCTGCCGCTGAGTAGCGGAGTCGAGTTCGGTGCCCAGCTGGGCGAACGCCTCCAGATCGCGGAAGGCGGCCAAGTCGAGCCGGAGCGAACCGGCGACCTTCTTCATGGCCTTGATCTGGGCCTTGCCACCCACGCGCGACACGCTGATACCGACGTTGATCGCGGGCCGGACGCCGGAGAAGAACAGGTCGGGTTCCAGGTAGATCTGGCCGTCGGTGATGGAGATCACGTTGGTGGGGATATAGGCGGACACTTCGCCTTCCAGCGTTTCGATCACGGGTAGAGCGGTGAGCGAGCCGCCTGACGTGGGGATCCGTCGGACTTCGTGGTCCGCGGCGTTCATCGCCTCGAGGTCCTTCTTGGCCTCGTGGGATCCGGGCACGCCGACGTAGACCTTGCCGTTCGCGCCCTGGGCGGTTTCCGGCCCAGCGGACTTGGGCACGATGATGTAGCGACTGGCCAGCTTGGCCGAGCGTTCGAGCAAGCGGCTGTGGAGATAGAACACGTCCCCGGGGTAGGCTTCGCGGCCGGGTGGGCGGCGGAGGAGCAGTGACAGCTGGCGATAGGCGGCGGCCTGCTTGGACAGATCGTCATAGACCACCAGGGTATGCTTTCCCTGCTCATACATGAAGTACTCGGCCATGGCGCAGCCGGCGTATGGGGCAATGTACTGCAGCGGGGCGGGATCGGAACTACCGGCGGCCACGACGATAGTGTAGTCGAGGGCGCCGTGTTCGCGGAGGGCCTCGACGACGCCGGCGATGGTGGACTCCTTCTGGCCCACCGCGACATAGACGCAGATCACGCCGGTGGCCTTCTGGTTGAGGATGGCGTCGATGCCGATGGCGGTCTTGCCGGTCTTGCGGTCGCCGATGATCAGCTCGCGCTGGCCGCGGCCGATCGGGATCATGCTGTCGATGGCCTTGATACCGGTCTGGAGCGGCTGGTCGACCGGCTGGCGTTCGGCGATACCGGGAGCGGGAGTCTCGAGCGGGCGACGATGCGGCGACTCGATGACGCCGCGGTTATCCAGCGGCCGACCCAGCGGGTCGACCACGCGGCCGACCATAGCTTCGCCCACCGGGACGGACAGCAGTTGCCCGGTGCCGCGGACGATGTCGCCTTCCTTGATTCCGAGATAGTCGCCGAGGATGACCGCGCCGATCGAGTTCTCTTCCAGGTTGAATACCACGCCGGTAACGCCGTTGGAGAACTCGAGCATCTCCATGGTCATTGCGTCCCTCAGGCCGTAGATCTGGGCGATGCCGTCGCCGACGGACAACACCCGGCCGACCTGGGCCACCTCCAAATCCGCCTTGTACTGGGCGATTTCCTGCTTGATGACCGAGGTGATCTCATCCACTCTGAACTTCATGATCGTTGTCCTATGCCTGGCTCTCGACTTCGTATCCGCGGCCGGTGTGAATCGCCTCGCTGATCCGGCCGGCCAACCCGCGGCGAATCGTCTGGATGCGGGAGAGGACGCTGCCATCCACGCGCAGGTCGCCCACCTGGATGACAAGACCGCCGATCAGTTCTGGACGGACCTCTTCGACCAGGATGGCCGACTTGCCGATCCATCCGCTGACCACCGACTTGATCGCGGTCCGGAGTTCGTGCCACAAGGGTACGGCCGTCTCGACCTTGACCTCGCGTTCATCTTGCTGGAACTCGAGTCGCAGCTGCACGCAGCGGTTGAGGGCCCGGACCAGATCGCAGCGGTGGCGGGCGTTGAGCACCTGCAGGGTGTTGAGCAGGAGGTCGTTGAGCCGTCCGCGGAAGAGCTTCTCGAGCGTCACCCGGCGGGGCTCGCCGCGCACCGAGTGGGAGCTCATGAAGTGATTAAACTCCGCGTCACGGTCCATGCCCGCGACGAGTTCCTGCAGTTCATCCGCGATCTGCTGCCAGACCTCCCGGCCGCCGGCCAGATCCAGCAACGCCGCCGCGTAGCGGTCTGCGACGGCCAGCGTTTCAGCATTCAGCTCCGCCATGGGAACCCCACGGGTCAGATGATCCTAGTTTACACTGCTCTGGCGCTGGCCCAGATCGCGCAGGGCGTCCATGACCAGCCGCTGATGTTCCTCGGGCGACATCTGGCGATTGAGGGCCGAGACCGCCAACGAGGCTGCCAGGTTGGCGGTTTCCTCGTACAAGGCCTTGAGGGCCGTGTCCCGGCCGATCTCGATCTCTCGCCTGGCCCGCTGGAGCATGTTCTCACAGGATTCGTGGGCCTCGTCCTCGATCCGGCGCCGGACCACTTCCGCGTCGCGCCGCCCTTCCTCGACGATGGCGGACGCCTCTTCCCGAGCCTTACGCAGCTTCTCCTCGTACTCGTGCATGTGGGTTTCGGCTGCTTTCCGGGCCTCCTCCGCGGCGTCCAGCGACTCGCGGATGAACCGCTCGCGCTTCTGAAGGCCGTCGAGAATGGCGCCGTAAGCCGTCCGGCTCAGGATCACCACCAGCAGGACGAACACCAGGATGGTGAACGCCGACTGCCACAGATCCAGCGAGACCGGATTGGCCTCACCACCCTCGGCCGACGAAGCCAGCACCACGCCGGGCAGGGCGTTCAACGCGGCCACCGCCATCGCCATCGACGGAATCCACTTCCGCATGACTGGCTCTCCGGTTAGGCCTTGAGGCACAGGAAGCAAATGATCAGTCCGAAGAAGGTGAAGCCTTCGATCAGGGCGGCGCCCACGATCATGGTCGTGAACACGCGGCCGGCGACATCAGGCTGCCGGGCCTGGGCTTCGACCGTGCTGCCGACGAGGCGGCCGATACCGATCGCCGGTCCCAGCGTCGCCAGGCCGGCGCCCAAGGCCGCGCCGAAGACTTGTATTCCACCGCTCGCAGCGGCCTCCGCCAACATGGGGAGAGCTACCATCACAGATACCTCCAACAAACCACACAATGCACACCCACTCAGATCATCCGGCCCTAGTGCTCAGGACTAACGGCCGAGCCGATAAACATGCAGGTCAAAAACGTGAAGATATACGCCTGGAGAACCGCAACCAGCAATTCCAGGCAATTCAAGGCGGTGCACGCGGCGATGCCGACGATCGCCAGGCCGCCGTCAGCGACACCCTTGATAGCCGGGATCATCATCAGAATCGCGGCCAGCAGCACGTGGCCCCCCATCATGTTCGCAAAGAGACGCATGCACAGGGCGAACGGACGAACCAGCGGGGCGACAATGACTTCCAGGATGAAGAAGACCGGGAACATGACCATCCCCAGAATGCCGGGGATGTGGGGCACCATTGAGTAGAGGTACTTCACCGGGGCCAAGGCGGCGGCGGTCCCGCCAGGCCGGCCGTCGTGCCGAAGGTGACGATACTGCTCCATCAGCCCGGCCGCATGGGTCACCACGAAAGAGACCGCCGCGAGGGCCGCAGTCACCGAGATGTTCGCGGTGGCCGTCCCGAACAAGTGGGAATTGCCGGTGGCCAGGCCGCCGATAGCGCTCAACGGGATCAGGCCCAGGAGATTGTTGATCAGCAGGAAGAAGAACAAGGTCCAGATGAACGGCAGGAACCGGTCGGTGTGGTCGTGAAGCAGCGGCCGGGCCACGCCTTCGCGGACCCACTCCAGACTGGTCTCGAAGAGATTGCGGAATCCCGTGGGTACCAGGGGATAATCGCGGGCCATGCGCGGGAAGATCACCAGCATGATCACGGCGGTGATCAGCATCATGAACATGTGGTTGGTGAACGCGACCGGCCCGATCTCAAAGAGCTCATGGGAAATGACGTGCTCCACGGGATTGGCCGCGGCCAGCATGGTACACACTGTCGTCATGTCGATGCACACCCGCCGGTTGTTCCCGGGTCACGATTCACCAGCCAGAGCGTCCAGCCGGTCTCGACCACCAGGAGCGAGAAGTAGAACACTGCCACAAAGGCGGCTAGCGGCACCGCCCGCCAAGGCCCCAGGCTCATGGCCGCCAACGTCACCGACGCCACGATCAGGAGTCGGATTGCCGTGGCCGCCGCGACCGCATGCGGCAGCCAGCACCTGGCCCGGCGATCGGCCCAGGCGACGGGTACAAGCCCTATCCAGCACGCCAGGAGATTGAGTCCAGCGGCAAAGACAATCAGTGTGGTTCCCCACCCCAAGGTCCAATGGGCGCCCACGAAGGCAGCACCGCCTCCGATGGCCAAGACCACGGCGGCCGAAATCAACACGAGTCTGATCAAGACCGCTGCTCCGGGCTATCGTTCTTCTTGGGCTTACCGCGGCTCGAAAGCCTGGGCCGGCTCAGGTCGTTCATCATTCGCATGCCTTCCTTGGCCAGCCAGTAGATCCCGCCGGTTACCCCGATCGCCGCTCCAATCAACACGCCCCACGGGCCACAATGCCATCGTTCGTCGGCCTTGTACCCGAAGTACACGAACACGGCAACTACCCCGGCAAACTCGAAGCCAAGACCGGTCCACTTCAGGTGTCCTTGACCGCCCGAGTCGTTATTCTCCATGTCGTGCTCGCGCGGGAGTTTAGATCGCTGTCGTCCGCTCGTCAAGTCGGCAGAACGAGCGGACGAACTTAAGGAATTCGGACTTACCGGGCGGGCCATGTGGGAGCCCCGCAACCACGTCCGGATAGCGCTCCACACATCCGGCGGTATTGCGGGGCTCCTGGCGGCTTCGATCGTCCTTGTCCTCTCCTCGGAAGTGGCCGTCCATCTGGCTGGCAGACGGCTCGGCACACCCGCTCGAAGGACTCCTTTCCGTCAAGACGAATGATCGTCCGACACCCGAATCAGGCCTCGGCCTGAGCCAAGAGGGGTGGACGACGACGACGACGACGCTTCTTGGGGGCTCCGGGGATCCGGACCTCGGGGACTCGTGGCTTGGCAGTGACCGCGAGGTGCAACGCATCGACGGCCGTCTCCGCGTAGATGTCGGCGTTTACTTCCTTCCACAGACCTTCGGCCCGCTCAAACACCCCACCAGAGATCATGATGTTCATTGTGGGGTTGACACCCACCTCGCGGATCAGATCGATCAGCCGACGGACTTCCGGCACACCGGAGGGCTGAGTTCCGAAGACCAGGAGGATGTCGGGACGCAGTTGTCCGGTCAGACTCATGATTTCGTCGTTGGGCACCCCGCCACCGACGAAGAAAACATCCCAGCCGTCGGCTTCGAACAGGTCGGCGCACATCTGGGCACCAAGCTCCTCGGGTTCGCCGTTCGCGCAGGTAATGACAATCCGTTTGCCAATCGGAGCTTCCTTAGACAAATAGGCTTGGAGTTGATCGGCCACGAGGCGATTGATGCGTGTGGCCATGTGTTCCGTCGCCTGATTGATGCGATCCTGGCGGTAGAGTGCGTCCACGTGCTGCATGGCGGGCCAGATCACTTTCTTGTAGACGCCGCGTGGTTCGAGACCCGAGTTCAGCGCTTCCGCGAGGACATCTCTGCACTCTTGACGACGGCCAGCCAGTAACGGGGAGAGGAACCTCTCGAGCAACCGATCCGATTTCATCTTCGGCTCCCGCAGGCGGGCGGCACCGACAGGGAGCCTGCGCCGTGCACAAGCCTCCGCCCTTGCCGTCCCATTCCACCGCATCATGCTTGGAAAGGAGTCTTCCCGCCTGGAAGTGATCAAACCCGCCGGTTGCTCCGCCCCGGCTATCCCTTGGTCCCACCAGCTGGCTGCGTGATCGCTGCCAGCATTCTTATCCTTCTCATTTATCCTTTTATAAAGCTTCGTCTGTCAATCTGGGAAATCTGGTTACTCTGGCGAAAATGATATCGGCGCTGTCGAAAAAAAAACTTGAGGGTGTCTCATGCTTTTTTCCCTATCTGCCGCTCGGCGCGGCCGGCAAACGATGATGTCCGATAAGGTCTCGTGCGGATGTGGTCTCTCGCTTGGTTTGTGCTTCGGCGGCGGCATCAGCCATCAGTGTCTGTATACTGCGGGCCAGGCGATTCCGAATCCACTCCAGTGCAAGCTGGTCGGGCGCGACCCTACTTGAGGTTGGGCCTCGTCGCATGTGCCGTTGCCACGGTCCCCTTTTCTCTCCGCGGCGTCCGATACGTCGTTGTGTCTTTACCCGTAACGACTTAGCGTCGCTACTTTGACTTCCCCTGACGCGACGTGATAATGGGGAGCCGGTATCGCCTCACACCGTGAACCGGGTCTGGACGGCAGCCAGCGAGCGAAAACCCTGGGGATGTCCTTGATGGCGTAGAGATGGCGTAGAGATCATGCCGACCTTCCTGAAACGAAAGTACATGCGTGGCCGGCCTTCGCTGCTGGAGCGGGCCCTTGGGGCAGGCACGTTGGCGACACTGGCGATCATCGTGATTTCGTTTCTGCTGACGGGTGGCTGGTTTGGCGGCGGGGTTGCCCAACAGGCCTTGGTTGCGGGTGCAAAGGCCGTTCTCGGTGTGCCGACCGAACCTCTTTTCACCGTCAAGCCGGGCAATCAGAAGACCGCGTCCCCTCCCCTTGGGGTGCGGGTGGGCGAGACTCTTCTCCCCGAGCGTGTAGGCGAGTTCAAACGAGTGCCCACGATCCTCGGCGACAGCACGCGAGGCTGCGAGGCCATTTCACTGGCCACCTCCGACTGGCGCAAGGGGAACGATCCAGAGGTCTCCGGCAAACCGGGCGTCGATGGGGGTACGGCCAAGACTCCATCCCAGGAGGAAATGGCCTTAACCGAATCCGCAGCGGCGAGCGGCGGGCTCTGGCTGTATCGCGGAAGTTACGCGGGCGGACGAGGGCAGGATGACGACGTGGCGGCGTTCATCGTCGACATGGGAGTTCCCGACAGGGCTCGGGAGTGGTGCCGAAGCAGGAAGCCCGCGGACGGTTCAGTCCTGTCACTGGGTCGGGAGGGCTGGAAGAGCGCTGACGGCCGGAGAATCGGCTTCTGGGCCGGCAGGTACTGCACCGAACTCGCGTCGGCAGCATCCGCGATCCAGGCCAGGGAACTGAGCGACATCGCGGCCGCTCTAGCCGGCCGGCAGCTTGTCTACGGCGGCGAGCACTTCGCCCCGGAGACCGCAGCCGGGGCTGGCAGCCAGAGCCAGCCGGCCGTGGCCGCGTCCCAGTCTGCCGGGCAGAGGCCGCCCGGCCGGGCCAGGTTCGCCGACCCGGGCGATCCGACGATCACCTTTCCGACGCGGTTCGAACGCTACACCGACAATCTGTACGAGAAGATTAACGGGCGCGAGGGACAGTACCGCTCGTTCAACTTTGTGGAGCTTCGCTTCGCTCAGTACGTGGACACCCGCGGCCAGCAGGCGTTCGACACTTACCTGTATGACATGGCGGAGCCGGTGAACGCCATGGGCATCTACATGGTTGAACGGAGCCCGGATGCCAAGCCGATTCCGCTCGGCCGTGAAGGATACGTCTCCGGCAGCTCGGCTTACTTCTGGAAGGGCCAGTACTACATCAATGTGCTCGGTCCTGCGGAAGGCAACGCCCATGCCTCCGACATTGCCCTGCGGATTGCCCGGGCCATCGCCGAGACCATCGCCGACGACGGCCAGCCGATGTGGGCGAACAAACTGCTGCCCACGCAGGATCGGCTGTCCGACTCGCTCACCTACGAGGCCACCAGTGCCCTGGGATACGACTTCCTCGGACGGCTGTTCAAAGCCAACTACAGGACTGGGGAGACGACGTACCAGGCCTTCCTGATCAAGGCGGACAGCCCGCAGGCCGCGGCCGATCTGTTCAAGAAGCTTGCGGAGGCAACGGCCAAATATGACCAGGTCGTCGCCCGCCAGCCGTCGGCCGGTGGCGAGACCTTCGTGGGTCAGTCGCTCGACGTGTTCAGCGTGTGTTTCCACAAGGGTGTGTACCTGGGCGGGATCCTGGAGTGCGAGGACCAGGCTCTGGCCGCGAAGAAAGCGGCGGAGCTGCGGGACGGGCTTTCCGCGGAAGGCGAGAGATGAGGAGGAACGGTCGGCGATCAGCGGTCGGTCAGAGGGCGAGACTGCGGTGCGTTTTTGGCAGAGGGAGAGACGGAACGAAGGCGTGATAAGTCGTTGTGATGCATGCTGAGGAGGGAACTCCCGCTGAGCAGCGACAGTTTGTCAGTCGAGTCATTCGATGGGTCGTGAACACGGACAATCGGGAGGCGGGGCTGGGGTGGCGACCTGGACGCGCCGGGATCTGCTGATTCGCGGGGGGCAGGCGGTCCTGCTGGCCGGGGCGGCTGGGGCAGCGGCTTACCATCTGCACGATCCGCGAGGAGACGCGGAGCTGCAGCCACCCCAGGCCATCACGCTCAAGGACTACTTCGCCCCGGTGGGTTTTTCCCCGGCGGCTCCGCGGATCTCCGCGGCGTATGGCAAGGCGGAGTTGCTGGGCAGCATCGATCATGTGCGCACGATGGTGCAGGCGGCGGTGGGCGGGCTCGATGCCAAGGGGCTGGCCCGGTTTATCAGTCGGGGCGACGTGGTGCTCATCAAGCCCAATGTCGGTTTTGACCGCGGGCCGCTGATGGGGGCCACGACCAATCCGCTGGTCGTACAGGCGGTCATTCAGCTCTGCCGTGAGGCCGGGGCAGGTCGTGTTCTGGTGGCCGACAACCCGATTGAGAACCCCCCCGCCTGCTTTGTCAAGAGTGGGATCCAGGCCGCGGCCCAGGCCGCTGGGGCCACGGTTCTCATTCACGCCGGGGCCTACGATGCCCCGGTGCAGGTCCGAGCCGGCACGCCGGATCCGGAGAAGCACGAGTCGTTGGGGACCTGGCCGATTTTCTGGAGACCCTTGCAGCAGGCCGACAAGGTGATCGGCATCTCTCCGATCAAGGATCACAATCTATGCCATGCATCGATGTCGATGAAGAACTGGTACGGCCTGCTCGGCGGGCGGCGTAACCAGTTCCACCAGGCAATTCACAACATCGTCAGTGATCTGGGCTTCATGATGAAGCCGACGCTGGTAGTGGTCGACGGCACGCGGGTGATGATGCGGAATGGCCCGACCGGCGGTCGGCTGGACGACGTCAAGGTCGGGGGCGTGGCCGGGAATCCGGCGGTCGTGGCCAGTGTCGACCAGCTGGGCTGCGACTCGTGGTGCGTGGAGAACCTCCTGGGCCGCCAGGCCGGGGCCATCAAGTACCTGGAACTGGCCTGGCAGAAGTTCGGCCAGGACCCGACCCGGCTGGCCGCGCCACACTGGCACGTGTACCGAGACCAGGGGAAGATCGCCAGCGTGACCGTGTGAAAAAGCCCGGAGTGATGAGGAATCATGCTGAGAGAAGAGTGGTCAGCGGTCAGCAGTTAGCGATTGGTGGAGGCGCCCGCCTGCCCCCACCATGACGGGGAAAGGGGAGCGCCCTGACCATTCTGAAACTCTGTCTGTTTCGACGATTTGGTTTTTCGACGTTTTCCCATGCGTATTACCACCGTTCGCATCATCGTGCAGGCGATCGTGATGGCCCTGTTTCTGACGTTCGTGTTGACCACGACGTTCACCCGCCTGGATCACTTACCCGCGTTGAAGTTCTGGCTGAGCAAGTTCCTGGAGGTTGATCCGCTGGTGGCGATCGCGACCGGTCTGGCGACCCACACGCTGTACAAGGGACTTGGCTGGTCGCTCATTCTCCTGGTGCCCACGCTGTTTCTGGGTCGTTTCTTCTGCAACTGGATCTGTCCCTACGGCACCATCCACCACTGTGTCGGCTGGCTGTTCAACGGCCGAAACGCCAAGCAGAAGATCGAATCCAACCGCTACCGAAGACTGTTCCAGGTCAAGTATCTTATTCTGACCGCGATGCTGGTGGCAGCCGCACTCGGCACGCTGCAGATCGGCCTGCTTGATCCGATCTGCCTGCTGCACCGGTCCTTCACCGCGTCGCTGCTGCCGGCCATGAACCTGCCGGAACCGCTGGCCAAGCACTTCGGCGACGCCAAGTTCCACCAGTTCAGCTGGGCCGTCGGCTTTCTTCTCCTGCTGCTGGTGGGCATGAACCTGGCGATCCCGCGCTTTTTCTGCCGGGTGCTCTGTCCCCTCGGGGCGACGCTGGGCATCCTGAGCCGTTTTTCGCTCTGGCGGATCGAGCGCGATCCGGCCCGGTGTACAGACTGCGACATGTGCCTGCAAAACTGCGAGGGAGCCTGTGATCCGCAGACTCATCTGCGCAAGAGCGAGTGCTTCGTGTGTTTCAACTGCATCGAGGACTGCCCGCACGATGCCCTGCGTTTCGCCTTCCTGCCGACCAGGAAGCACGAGGTTGCCGGACCCGCCGTCCCCGGTCGCCGGGCGGCGCTGGCCGCTCTTGTGGGCCTGTTGTTCTACCCCTTCAACCGCCTTTCGGGCAAGACCACCAAGGACTTCTCCGCCAAGGTGATTCGACCGCCGGGCTCGGTGGAGGAGATCGAGTTTCTCAAGCGCTGCATCAAGTGCGACCAGTGCATCCGGGTCTGCCCGACGAACGTGCTCCAGCCGGGCTTTTTCGAGGCTGGGCTGGAGGGTCTGTGGGCGCCGGTGATGAACTTCCGCATGGGCTTCTGCCAGCTGAACTGCACCGCCTGCGGCCAGGTCTGCCCAACCGGAGCGATCCAGCAATTGAGCCTGGAGCAGAAGCTGGGTCTCAAGCCTCACGAACAGCAGGGACCGGTCAAACTGGGGACCGCCCATTACGACCTTGGCCGATGCCTGCCGTGGTCGAAGAACATCCCGTGCGTGGTCTGCGAGGAGGTTTGTCCGACCTCTCCCAAGGCCATTCACTCGGAGTACGGCCGGCTGTTGATCCGGGACGGCAGGAAGCAGGTTCGCTCCGCCACCCCGACCACGGTGACGCTGGCCCAGGAGCCACCGCCGGGGCAGCCGGTCGGCGAGCCTTGTGTCTTCCGGCCGGGCGAGTATCGCGGCGACCAGACCACGACCTACCACGTGCAGATCCTTCGCCCCGACGGGACGACCGAGGCCCATCGGATCATCAACAATGACGCGGACACGCTGCAGATCGGCGAGGCCGATCCGGCCACGGGCGAGAGCATCAATGGAGCCCGATTCAGCAGGGTCCCCGTTCCGGGCCAGCTGGTCGGCATCCATCTCGAGTTCAAGCTGCCCAAGATCGATACCCGTTTGTGCATTGGTTGCGGGCTGTGCGAGTACCACTGTCCGGTGGCCGGTGACCACCGCGCAGTCTATGTGACCGCTGAAGGCGAGACGCGATCCCAGAGCTACATGCAGGAGAACCGCAACCGGTCGCTGCTGTTGAACAAGACATGATCCGGTTGTTGGCCCGCCCTGGCCGCTTGACGGGGCGGCAAGGCTCACATGATCAGATTCGGGTTGTTACCCTGGGGGGGTGCGTGTCGAGTCTATGGTCAGCCGAGCCATCCGGTAATCGGCGGACCAAGCCCGGCTGGGAACGTGTACCGCGAACCTTATCGGCCCGGCGGTGGTACCAGAATATGTGGTCGGACGCCGCTTGACATACAATCGTATCGTACGGTAGGTACGGAAGTCGGCAGTTGAAAGGACTCGAATGCGTACGATCGCCCACGTGACACATGAAGCCGTGCACAAGGTCGGGGGCATCGGAGCCGTCCTTGAAGGACTCTTGACCAGCGCCCCCTACCAAGCCGCCGAACAGCGCACCATCCTGATCGGTCCGCTCTTCGTGACCGAGGACGGCGCAAAAGGCCGCTTGGGCCCGGACGGGGAGGTCCTGTACAGCAGCATCGATCACCTGCCGGCGCACCCGGTCGGCGAGGCCCTGGATCGCGTGCGACGCGAGTTCCATGTGCAGATGGTCTATGGCCATCGACGGTTCTCCAACCCCCACACCGGCGCCAAGGTATCACCCGAGATTCTGCTCATCGATGTGGCCCGCATGGATCTGACCAAGGTCAATCAGTTCAAGGCTGGCCTCTGGCACGCGTTCGGAATCGACTCGACCCGTTACGAGTCCTCATGGGAATACGACCTGTACGTGAAGCTCGGTCCGCCGGCGATCGCCGCCCTGCACGCCCTCGGCGCGGTCGGCGGCAACAACGAGTGCGTCATTCTCGCTCACGAGTTCATGGGCATGCCCACCGCGCTGGCGGCAATCATGGACCCGAGCCGGGCGTTCCGCACCGTTTTCCATGCTCACGAAGTCTCGGCCATGCGCCGGATCGTCGAGAGCCATCCCGGCCACGACGTCTCCTTCTACAATGTGCTCTCAACGGCCATCGAGCGGGAACGCTATGTCAGCGACGTTTTCGGAAGCCAGGACGGGTACTACCGTCACGCCCTGGTCAGTGCCAGCCGGCACTGCGACAAGATCTTTGCGGTCGGCGACGAAGTGGTGAAGGAATTGCGGTTCATCGGTGCGCCCTTCGCCAGGGCCGCGATCGACACCGCCTACAACGGCATTCCCTCGCAGCAGATCGGCCTGGCCGAGAAGCGAGTTAGTCATGAGCGGATGAAGGCGTATGCCCAGACGCTGCTCGGCGATCGGCCGGACTACATCTTCAGCCACGTGACCCGCACGGCGCCGAGCAAGGGGCTGTGGCGTGATCTTCGCGTTCTTGAACGCCTGGAGCCCCTGTTCCGCGCGAGAGGGAAGACGGCCGTCATGTTCGTGCTCTCCACCGAGGTGCCGGCGCGGCGGCCGCAGGATGTTCTCTCGATGGAGCGATGGTGGCGCTGGCCGGTTGCGCATCGCGAGGTTGATCCCGACTTGTCGCACGGCGAAGCCCTCTTCTACCAGGGCGTCCAGGAGTTTAACGCCCGGGCTCGCGCCATCAAGGTGGTTTTCGTCAACCAGTTTGGCTGGTCGCAGGCCGTGTGTGGCTCGCGCATGCCGGCCAACATGGACATGCTCGATATTCGCCGGGGCACGGACCTGGAGTTCGGCCAGTCGATTTACGAGCCGTTCGGCATCGCCCAGCTCGAACCGCTGACCTACGGCGGCATCTGTGTGCCCTCGAACGTCTGCGGTTGCGTGGGCTTCGTCGAGGAAGCCACGGCCGGTGGGGATCATCCCAACGTCATCATCGCCGACTACTGCCACTTCGACGGCCAGCCCCGGGATGAAGCCGGGTGGTTGTCCATCACCCGCGAGGAACGTGATGCCCACGAAGGGTGCGTGGCCGAGCGGATTGCGGCGGAGATTATGCAGCGGCTGCCCGAGAATGAGCAGCAGGTCGAGCAGCTCATGACCAGCGGCTACGAGCTGGCCCGGCAGATGAGCTGGGACGTCGTGGCCGAGCAATACGTGCTCCCGGGCATTGAGTCGATATGCCGGCGCAAGGGTCTGAAGGTACATGCGGCCTAACAGGCTGCCAGGGGCCGATGGACGCCACGATTCTCACGTCACCTCCGGGCGCCCACCGCCCTCTCCGCTTCCCGTTCTCGCCCTGAAAGAGAATCGCCTTGACCGGCGTCGTGCACGCCTCGGCGTTGCAGCATGCCGCGGCGGGGCTTACGATACTCGGCATGAGAATCGCGGTCATCGGTTCGGGAGCCGTCGGGTGTTTCTATGGTGCCCGGCTGGCGCGATGCGGGCATGATGTCCGCTTTCTCATGCGCCGCGATCTGGCCGCCGTGCGTCAGCGCGGTCTCAGCATCAGGAGCCCGCAAGGAGGCTTTCACCTCCAGGCAGCCGCGTTTGGCGATTCCGCCGAGATCGGACCGGTCGATCTGGTGCTCTGCGCCCTGAAGGCCACAGCCCTGGACGTGGCCGAGGGCCTGATCCTCCCGTGCGTCGGGCCGGCAACACGGATCCTGGTGATGATCAACGGCTTCAACATCGAGGAGCGGTTCGCCGGCTGGTTCGGACGAGAACGCATCTTCGGCGGGCTGGCTTTCGTGTGCATCAACCGCGGCGAACCGGGCATCGTGAACCACATCGACTACGGCCGGGTCATGTTCGGCCACCTGCTCGACGACCTCCCGCTGGCCCGCGAAGTCGCCGGTCTGTTCGCCGAAGCAGGCATTGAGACGATCGTCGCCCCGTCGCTGCGGCAGGCCCGGTGGGAGAAACTGATGTGGAACATTCCCTTCAGTACGGTGGCGGTCAGCGCCGGGGGCGTCACCACGCGCGAGATCATGAACGATGAGAACCTGCGCCGGCTGACCATCCGACTGATCGTGGAGACCGGCACTGCGGGAAACGCCGACGGCTGCCGGATCGATGTCGATGGCCTAACGCGGAAGATGATTGACGACACCGGCTCGATGGGGCCCTACCGCCCGTCGATGCTGATCGACTACCAGACGAAGCAGCCGCTGGAGGTCGAGGCCATCCTGGGCGAGCCCGTCCGCCGGGCCAGGGAGCTGAATGTCCCGGTCCCGACGATCGAAACGCAGTACGCCCTGGTGTCGTTCCTCGATCGGCTGAACCGAGGTGAAATCCGGACATGACCGGCGATCGCCAGGCGACGGAGTTCCTGGCAGCCACATGGACCCCCTGGTCGATGACAGCCCGAGACATGCTCGATCTCAACCAACTACCGTATCTGACTTCCGACGTTCCCGGCATCGGCGGCACGCTGAGAACACGCCGCGAGGACTTCGTCGTCGACGAGGTGCCTCTTTACGAGCCTTGCGGCCAGGGAACGCACGTCTACTTCCGTATCCGCAAGATCGGCATCCCGACGCTGAAGGCGGTGCACGAAATTGCCCGTGCTCTCGGCGTACCTTCACGGGAGATCGGCTTTGCGGGGATGAAGGACGCCGACGCGGTCACAACCCAGACGCTGAGCATCGAGCACGTGGATCCGGGGCGCATTGAATCGCTGGCCGTGCCGCGCATCCAGATCCTGGGCGTGGCCCGTCACGGCAACAAGCTCAAGCGCGGGCACTTGGCCGGCAACCGGTTCACGATCAAGCTCCGCGGCGTGGACGGCGGGCGGATCGGTGACCTTCAGAAGTTGCTGGAGGTTCTCGGCCGGCGCGGCGTGCCCAACTACTTCGGCCCCCAGCGCTTCGGCGTTCGCGGCGACACGTGGCAGATCGGCCTGGCCATGCTCCGCGGTGATTACCCCGAGGTGGTGGCCTGCATGCTCGGCCGTCCGGGACCCCACGACCACGGGGAGGCTCAACGAGCTCGCGAGCTGTTCGACAAGGGCGACTACGCGGCGGCCGCCGATACCTGGCCGTACCTCTTCGCCAACGAACGCCGGGTGTGCCGGGCGATGGTCAAGGAGAACGGCAGGGCCCATCGGGCCTTCCGGGCGCTGGACCGCTCGATCCAGGAGTTGTTCCTGTGCGCGTACCAGTCCTACCTGTTCAACCAGATCGTGGCCAGGCGGCTCGGATCGCTCGACTGCCTGATGCTCGGCGATCTCGCCTGGCGTCATCCTCAAGGGGCGGTGTTCCGGATTGATGATGTCGGACGCGAGCAATCGCGCTGCGATGTGTTCGAGATCTCGCCCACCGGCCCGCTGTTCGGCCGGCGCATGAGCTCGCCCACAGGCACGCCCGGCGAGCAGGAAGCAGCACTCCTGGCGGAAACCGGACTTGCCCCCGAGGCCTGGCAGGAAGGCGAAGGCCGGAAGGTCACCGGTGGCCGTCGCCCCTTGCGTTTCCGACCGCACGAGGCGGCGGTCGAAGCCGGCCGGGACGAGGCCGGCGATTATCTGGAGCTTCGATTCAGACTCGAGTCCGGCTGTTACGCCACGGCCGTGTTGCGCGAGATCTGCAAGCATGATCCTGGAACATCAAGCGGCATGGAGGAGGAGAACGACTGATGTCTTCGACCTTCCCTGTCCTGCCGTCCACCGGCAAACGGCGGCCCTGCTCGCATGCTCCGCTGCTTTCCCTCTCATCAGCGAAACGCGGGAGGTCGTCGGGTAGACCTTGCGTGCGTCGCCGCCGCGGCCGGTGGGCATTTGTCGCTGCACTGCGGTCGTCTTTCGCCGCCGTCTTGATGGTCGCATCGGTTGCCGGCTGCCCGTCGCAGAACGAATCCGGCGCCGCGCGGCCGGCGATCGACGAAGCCAGGCTGCCGATCGAAAACGCCGGCGAGCCGGGGAGATACAGGGGAACGGAATTGGACCGCATGACCGCCCAGCGGGATCGACTGGCCGCGGAGAACGCCGACCTCAAGCGACAGCTGGCCTCGCAGCGCGAACTCGAGAGACCGCGGGACGGCGCCCTGGCCGAGGCTGAGGCAAAGGCCCGCCTGGAAACCGATGCCATTCGCAAGGAACTCGAGCAGGCCCTGGCCAACATCCGCCTGAGCCGCCAGCGGTGGGAGGACGACATTGCCTCCCGCCAAAGGACCATCGACATGCTCACCAGTGAGGTCGAGCGACTGCGACGCGAACTGCAGTCCGCCCGAGACAGCGAGCCCGCCAGCCGCCCTGAGTAGCCGGCACGGCCCACACCCATCGCACCCCCACCTTGATCATCTCAGCCGGACGACACGTTCAACTCCCGCGGCACGAGTTTGTCCCCCGACCAGTCCGCGGGTATGTTCGTGCACATGAATTCTGAGGTTCTCTTGCCGCGCGGCGTGATTTTCGACATGGATGGCGTCCTGCTGGACTCCGAGCCGTTCATCTGCAAGGCTGCGTGCATGATGTTCGCGGAGAGGGGCTTGACCGTCCAGCCCGATGATTTCAAGCCGTTTGTCGGAACAGGCGAGAACCGGTTCATCGGCGGCGTGGCCGAGAAGTACAACTTCCAGATCGATATTGAGGCGGTCAAGAAACGCACCTACGACATCTATCTCGAGATCATCAAGGGTCGGATCGAAGCCTTGCCGGGCGTGCATGCCTTCCTGGGTGCATGCCGCCGGGCCGGCAAGAAGCTCGCCCTGGCGACGAGCGCGGATGACGTCAAGGTCGAAGGCAACCTCCACGAGATCAAGCTTTCGATGAACACGTTTGACGCGGTCGTCACCGGCCTGAACATCGTGCACAAGAAGCCGCACCCGGAGATCTTCGTTACCGCAGCCCACAAGCTCGGGCTGAAGCCTCCTGAATGCCTGGTGGTCGAGGACGCGGTGAACGGCGTGGCGGCCGCCAAAGCTGCCGGCTCGCGATGCCTGGCCCTGACCACCAGCTTCACCCGCGAGCAACTCGCAGGGGCGGACTGGTTCGCTCCCAACCTGGCCGCGGCCCCAGCCGAAGTGCTTCGCTGGTCCGCGTGACCGTACTCCCGCATTGAGGAGCGATAGGAGCGCGACGGCGACGGCCAGCCATGCGCTGTCGCGGGCGACCGGATGGGTGGCCGTGGTCGACCTCCAGTCAGGCGTTTCCAGCGCCTCTCCGACGAGAAGCCTCCTCCACGAACCCTTCTGAACGACATAAATCCTTGCCATAAAAAGGATTAAACGGAAATGACATATGTATCAAACTAAAATAGTTAACTATCTCAAACTATTGATAGGCGTGTAGTGTCTATTCGGTTGGAGCCACGATCCAGACTCGCCAGCAGGTTGCCGGCGGATGCGATGCTCCGATGGTCCTCACGGAAGAGGAGACGACCCATGAGACTCATGAACCTGTGTATTGCGGGCGTGTTCGGGATGGCGGCGATGGTGCCGGCGGCCCTGGCGGCCTCGGCCGCCGCGTACTCCGTCGCAAGCCACGGGGGATCGGCCCAGGCCACGGCCAGTGCTACCGGAAACGCCCAGGCAACCTCCTATGCGGGGGCGACCCACGGTGGAACGGCGATCGCCAACTCCTCGGCTTCCGGCAACCGAAGGGGCTACGCAGCCAGCGACGCGGCCGCCGTGGCCGACCGTGGCACTGCGATCAGCGACTCCAAGGCCGATGCCCGAGGCAAGCATGGCGGCGACGCCATTGCGACCAGCCAGAGTGTATCCGGCGCTATCGGTGGCATGGCCCGGAGCACCAGTGAGGCCCAGGCGCGCGGCGCTCATGGTGGATCGGCACACAGCCAGTCGTACGCGACCGCGATGAGCCGGTGGGGCATCGCCACCAGTGACAGCCTCGCGGTCAGCAAGGGCAGTCACGGCGGGCGGGCTCAGAGCATCAGTGATTCACTTGCTGACACTCAAGGCGGATCGGCCGACAGCCGCGTGGTCACCCGCAGCGGAGCCCAGTACCACGGCTCGGCCTATGCCAACGGCGTCGGAGTGAGTGTCAGTGGGTACCGTCGGCACTCCGAAGTACGTGCGAAGGCCGTCAGCCAGTCAGATCGATTGGGCCGGGGCCAGGCCCGCGTTGTGAGTGTCGAGGTAAAACGCTGACCGGTCGAAGGAACGTGTAACCGACCTGAGCCTGACGATCGAAGAAAGCAACGAACCGTATGGAGGTGTAACATGAGACCGCTCAACAGATATGCTATCGGAGTGCTGATCGGAGCGATGGGTGCGGTCAACGCGATGGCCGGTCAGGCCGCAACCCGTGCGGCGGCGAGCAGCGGACGAGGCGACAAGGCGGGTACCGCTGCGGCGACCGCCGACTACCAGGGTGACGGCAATGGGCCGGCCCTGACCAAGACCCAGGCCATCACCGGCGACGTCAACTTCGCCCGAGGTTTAGCCGTCGGCGCGGACCAGGACGGGATCGACCTGTCCTTCAGCCACGCGATTGCGGGCCGTCTGGGCTTGGCTTATGCGGGCACCTTGAACATCAGCATCGGTCGTGACGGCAAAGTCAGCACCAGCTACGGTGGTGTCCTGTCCGAGGGCGGCAAGGCCCGCTCAGTCGAGGCCGGTGGCTCAGCAAGTTCGGACCGTCACGGTGGAGGCTCTGCCCAGGCCGGTGCGACCGGCCACACCGCCGGAGGTGGCGAAGTCAAGGCCTACACTCACTCGAACACCATCGGCGGCCCGCGTCCCATCATCTACCGGTCGGGACCTGCTCAACGGTATGTAGCCGTCCGATCCGATCACTGGCGACGATAACCGCAGAGCGAGGGTGCATGCGGTGAAGGGCACGTCGGCTGACAACCGACGTGTCCTTCTGCTTTGCACTCCAAGCGACCGAGAGCGTCCCGTCGCGGATGGTAAGCTCAATCCGCAGAGCGAGCCCGATGGCGGCGGGTTCTCCTTGGCCGTGGGGTGGGCAATGTCCGGCGATTCTATTCTGTCCTGCTCGGCTGCGTCGGCGGCGGTGACTTGCCCGTCTTCGCCGCCGGATGAGAGAAGCGGATCTTCACGCCCAATGTACCGCTTTGTGCGGTTTCGATGAGTAAGCGCCCTTGGACGGCAATTGCCCGTCCAAACGGTGTCTTGACAGGTGTTCTCTCGATTTCAGCCACGACGCGGTCCAGGACCTCGCCGGCTGCGGCCGTCTGAGCGCCGGGGTTCGTCGTCCCCTGGCTACGAAGCAGCCGCATCAACTCACTCTGCATCACACGGTGGCGAACCAAGGCGGGGGCAATCTCGGCCCAGTCGGGATGCCTGGCCACGGTTGGCAAGGTTTCAACCAGGCGATTCACGTTGGTGACGAGGGCACCCGGCCGTTCCCATTCCTCCGCCAGAGCTAAGGCCCAGCAGGCGAGCTGGCCGTTGTCCGGCCCCTGTGGCGTGATCTCCGGGTAGAGAACGCGCGTCGCCGCTTTGGCCTCGTCGGAGGGCGCGACCACCCGCACCTCCCACTTGCCGACGACGCCTCGGTCCGTTCTCAGTTTCAGCTTCAACGTGCCCGGCTCGCGAAACACAGGCTCAAGCCGCAAACGAGGAAGCGTCCCGCCGAGGTCCACGGGATGCTCAAGATCGATCCAGATGAGGTGCACGGAAGTATCGCCGTTGTTGATCCGCGGCGACGAGCGACTGAGCGAGACCGGCTGGCGACCTTCGATCTCGAGAATCAACTCCTTGGGCAGATCCCGGGGCGGCTTGTCCAGAACAAGGGCGACGCAACCCCCGACCACTACCGACTCGCGATCCAGCGAAGCGTGCAACCCGGTCGGTTGAGAGGTTGCGGCCGCACAGCACAGGCCGCCGAATGCGGCCGCGAAATGCATGAGCATCACCTGTCTCCACCCATCGCCCGCCACTCACCCGTCAGCACCCACGGCTGCGGACGGCATGCTACCCACCTATAGGTGCGTATTCTCGCTCATCTCTGCAGTTGACACCAGTGGGGCGAATCGAGACAAGGCTGCCCGCCAAAACAGAACGCGGGCGGAGTATCCGCCCGCGTGATTTGGCGCTGATCAACAACTACCACCGTAAGCGGTTACGTCTTTCCGCCGGGGAGAGGACACGATTTGGCCGTGTCAGCCCGCCGCTCCGACGATTCACTGCTCCAGGGCAACACGCTTCAAACAACCGGCCATACCGCTTGGGCAGTGCTTGCTTCCGGGCTCAGTGACCCCTTTGACGACCGCGCAGTCCTTCTGGCCACCGGCGCAGTTCTTCTTGCCGTCACCGCAGCCGCACTTGCCCTCGCCGCAACCCCTGCAACCGACGCAGCCCTTGCAGTCGACGCAAGCGCACTTACCATCCCCACAGCCCTTCTTGCAGCCGCGGCATTCGCACTTGCCGTCGCCGCAACCCTTATCGCCGCAGTCACAAGCCGCCTTATCGCAACGAAGACCGCATTCCGCTTTCTCGTCACCGGCACGAGAGCACTGGGCATCGCCAACTTCCTTGACTCGTTGAGCGGGGGTGATATTCAGTCCTCTCAGCGCGTCCGCGCCGACCAGGAGATAGACCTTCCCCATGCTGTAGAGCGCCGGCAGGTACCCTCCGGAGGCGCCCTTAACCTTCGCGACATCCTTGACCTTGGCGATCCGGTTCTGGCTACAGGCGGAGGTCTTGGCGTGGCCACAGCCGGCCACGATGTCCTTCTTGACCGTCTCGGCCACGGCCGGACAGGTCTTCTGCACCACGGATACAGACTCGGTGCATTTGACCTGACTACGGCACCTCTGAGTTTCCGCTGCCCAAGCCACGGAGACGATGGCGAATGAGAAGGCAACAGCCCAACGTATGCATTTCATGCTCAAGCCCTTTCGTTTCATTGTTCAAGCGTACCTCGGACCAGGATCACCCGATCCATACCGACTGTTAGATGCGTCGCGGAGCGGGTTTCTTCGCGACGAGATCAGATTCCAGCCATACGCTCGCGGATGGTGTCCCGGTTGTGGGATACCCCCCGACCGCTTTGCCGGCAGGCCGGGAGGTGCTAATCTGTTGAAGGGGCAAATGAACGGGGCGTATCCCGGTTGGAGATTGGGCCTGCGACTCGGCCACAAGACCATGACCGAATCCCAGCTTGTCGAACGATGTCGTGAAGGAGACCGCGAGGCTCAGCGCGAATTGTACGCATTAACCAGTGACCGGGTTCACCGGCTGCTCATCCGAATGACCGGCAATCCGGATGATGCCCTCGACCTCACGCAGGATACCTACATCCGCGTTTTTGAGAGAATCCACCAGTTCGACGGACACTCGCGAATCGCGACCTGGGTCTACCGGGTGGCGGTGAACGAGGCCCTCCAATTCCTACGACGGCAAGGCCGTCAGCGGTTGCCCCAGTTCCGGGACAGCGAGTCCCCGACTGACGCTGCTCAGGCACCGGTCGTCGCGACCGATGTTCGGCTGGACGTGGGCCTGGCCCTCACCCAGCTGCCCGAATGGGAGCGCACGCTGGTCATCTTGAGGCACTTTGAGGGACTGAACTACGCCGAGATGGCACGCGTGCTGGAGAAACCCGAGGGCACGATTGCGTCAGGACTCAACCGGGCAAGGAAGATGCTCCGGGACATGCTGGGGCCGGGGCCTGGACATGAGGCATGAAGAGATCAGCCGTTGCATGCATCTAATGATATAGAGCACGTGAACGGCTCTCAGGGTGGAATGTGATGAACTGCACGATCGCTCGCGTATATATCGGTCCTTATCTGGACGGCGAGCTCGCCCCCACGACCCGAACGGATCTTGAGACACATGCCCGCACATGTCCGGCCTGCGCGGCCGAGCTCAAGGCTCAACGCACTCTGTTCGCCGAGTTGGAACGATACCGGGTTGCACTGCCGGAGCACCCCCCTGCCGCTCTTTGGACGGCCATCGCAGGTCGCCTGGACGCATCGCCGCCCAGAAAACGCTCCGCCGGGCTCCTTCGCCTCTGGCGACGTCCGCTCGCCGCAGCCGCCAGCCTAGCTCTGCTGATCGGTAGCGGGGTCTTTGTGGCCGCCTGGCTTCACTCCAGTGCCACCCCAGTCCAGGCCGAGGCCGTGGACTACGACCTGCTGCTGGACAACTTGTCCGCAGACGTCGATGTGGCCGTCGATCGGTTCCTCACGCACTACAGGGCGGAGGCCATCGGCGTTGAGCAGGCCGCCAAGCTGGCGCCCCGCCTGAGCTTCGCCCTTCCGCAGGAGTTGCCCGGCGGCTACCGGCTGTGCCAAGCCTATCGAATGCGGTTCGGACGCACGCCGGGCATCGCGGCCCGCTATCGCTCGAATGGCGATCCGCTGGTGGTGTTCTTCCACCCGCCGACAGCGCAGACCCCCATGGGCGTCCACTGCGATTCCCCTTGTGCGGCGAACTGCCTGAATACCCGTCGCGTCCAGCACGGCGGCTGGCGTCTTGTCCACTACACCGACCCCAGCACCTGCCACTGCGTGCTGAGCAAGTTGGACGTGCACGCCCAGTTGCCAGCCGTCCTGACCGCCATCGCCCCTCGTCTCAACGAATGCGACAAGGTCCGCGATCCCTGATTCCCACCGCACTGCCAAGCCGTCCTGGGCGTCCGGAAGGCCGGCGCCCGGCCGCCGGCGGCCACTGAGGGGACGCCGGGGCTGGGTTCGGCTGCCGGCAGCCACGCGGATCAGAGGCATTGGGACGCCGACTAGGCATACAGATGATGCATAACATCATTTAAAAAAAATGCTTACGACAAAAAGTGTTCAGGCTGCAGGCCTTGGCACGCCACGTGGAGGCAAGAGATGCGGAGTCTTGGGGAGCGCAGGGGATGGAAGGGTAGAGCCCCCGACCATCCCGAGGCAATCACATCACGAAATGCTGGAAGCGGACGGCGGGGAGGCCGTCCGCTTTCGTTCAATGACCTGAAGGCCTGCCGTAATGGCTCCCCAGACCCTATTCCCTCTTCCGCTCGATCCGATGCGCAGACATAATGCAGGCTGCGGCTCCGGCGCCCCGAGATTCTGGCGTAGACTGGAAACTACCGGAGGGACGACCAGACTACGCCACTGAGGTGTGCGAGTGAGCGATAGTACCCTCCGGATCATCGTTGAGCGCGACCGCGAACCGCCTGGCACCCAGACAGGGCCCCTCCCGTGGCCCGGCATGATGGCGTTTCTGACCGCGTGGCTGTTGCCAGCCACCACCGCCCAGCGCACGCGTACTCTGCCGCTGCTCCACGCCTACGGCGTTCATCTGCTGGCAGGCGTGGCAACCTTTCTCCTCATCGTCGCGCTGGTGGGGATCGACGAAAAACACGACGTCACCACGGTCCTGGCAAACGACATTCTTCGCGAGTTCCACCGTGACTGGCAGGAAGCACTCCTGATCACGATGCTGGTTATCTTCCTAGTGGAGGGTGGCTTTCTGGCCCTGGCTCTCATCGTGCTGCCTTGGGGTGCAGGCGATGAACCGCTCCGTTCAAGTTGGGCGCACGCCCTGCGGCACACCTGGCTGCACAGCACGCATGCTCTGCCCGCAGTCCTGGTCATCGGCCTTCTGATCATCGGCTACGACCACATGCGCCGCGAGCACAACAGCAGGCCTCAGACCATTCCCGTTCCCACCTTCACCATGCCACCTGCTGCTCCGCCCCCCCCTCTCAACCCGACGACCCAGCAGTCCAACGACTACCAGAAGGCCTATGCCGACTGGCGAAAGCAGGTCAATGATGCCAGCAGGCAATACAATGAGGCGTGGCGCGTATACCACCGAAGCAGGCCGTTCCTGATTCGATACGGCGAGGTTTTTGTCGTCCAGATCGGCTTCCTTGTGGGAGTCTGGATCCTCTGGGCGTTGTTCCGAGCGGTCGGCGCCGCCCGGCCAATCGCGCCCATCCAGAGGCCGCCCACGTGTGAGTTCTGCGGGTACAATCTAGTCGCCACGCCGTCCGACAGCCGCTGCCCGGAATGTGGAGAGCTTGTGGCAGCGTCGTTGGGGCCGAGCGTCCGGCCCGGCTCGGCCTGGGAAGGACGGCAAGACGTCGGCATCCTGCGGGCGTGGTGGGAAACGGAATCACAGCCGATTCTGAATCCCAGCCGGTTCGGCCGCACGGTGAGGGTGTGCTCGCCGAGTACAGCCCATCGTCTGTTCCTGGTCGGTCATCTACCCGTCGTGTTTGTGGCCACGGGAGCAGCCACCGTTCTCACCAACCTGGCCTTGTCGTCGGGCTCCCTGTGGGAGGAGGACGACGGCGTCATCCTCTGGGGAGTCGCCCCCATGCTCGGCATCACGAGCGCCGCCGTCTTTCTGGCCCTGGTGATGCTGGCGGCCGCGTTCGTAGGCCTGATCCACACGCTGCACCAAAAGCGCAACCTGCTCCCCGCCACAGCCAAGATCGGCTCCTATCTCGCCGGTTACCTCACCCTTTGGGTCTGCTTTGCGTCCGCGTGGTGCATTCTGACCGGCATGCTGATTAGGGCGAGGGTTTTTACCGTCTGGCGACGACCATACGGCATCCCCGAGGAGTTCCTGGCCTTCTGCTTCTGGGCCGGGCCCACGCTGGCAGGGTTTCTCGTCTACGTGGCCTTGCTGTGGAAAGCGACTTCCTCGACGCGGCACGCCAACAAGTAATCCCCGCTGCAGCAGCTGCGGCTTTCGACCCGTCAGTGTGGTCCCCCGGCTAGCCGCCCCGCTCCAGGCTTAGCAGCCGGGCCTGCTCTTCCGCGGCCGCCTGCTGCTCGGCGATCTTCTTCCGCTCCAGATCGTCCTTCGGATCCAAACGAGGTTCCCAACCGAAGGACCTGAA